>NZ_JBSGCY010000205.1:0-8621 GCF_053602115.1 Nocardia sp. NPDC004582
CGCCGGTCGCGCCGCCGCTGGCCGCGGTGGCGGCCGCGGCCGGGTACTACGACCAGGCGCACATGGCCCGTGAGTGGCGGGAGCTGGCGGGCATGCCCCCGTCGGTGTGGCGGGAGCACGAGGAGTTCCCATTCGTCCAAGACCAACTGGCGGCCGAGGTCGGAGGCTAGTGCCCATGAGCGAAACCACGAATCCTGTACAGACCGCCGTCGTCGTCTGGCCGGCCCTGGTCTACCGCGACGCCGCGGCCGCGATCACGTTCCTGGAAGCCGCCTTCGGCTTCGAGACCACCGCCCGCTACGACTCGGGCGACACCGTCGAACACGCCGAACTGGCCTGGCCGGGCGGCGGCGCGATCATGCTCGGCGGGGTGCGCGAGGGCATGGCGCTGGCCTGCCAGCCGCCCGGCGCCGGCTCGGTGTACATCGCCCTCGACGAGATCGACGCGCTGTACGAGCGGGCGCGGGCGGCGGGCGCGACCATCACCCGCGAACTGCGCGACGAAACCGAATACGAATCACGGGGTTTCGTCTGCCGCGACCCCGAAGGGGTCTACTGGAGCTTCGGCACCTACCGGGGCACGGCGGGGGAGTGAGCGGTCAGACCGCGCCGTGCCCGGCCGGCACCCGCTCGGCCGCCACGGGCGGAGGCGGCGGGGTGCCGTCGCCGAACGGCGTGCCGCCCAGGGCTTCCCGGCCGTGCGGGGTCAGCCAGTCGCCGAGTTCGGGGCCCTTGGGCACGACCCGCGTCGGATTGATGTCGGTGTGCACGATGTAGTAGTGCTGCTTGATCTGCACGAAGTCGACGGTGTCGCCGAAGCCCGGGGTCTGGAACAGGTCGCGGGCGTACGCCCACAGCACCGGCATCTCGGTGAGCTTCTGCCGATTGGTCTTGAAGTGGCCGTGGTACACCGGGTCGAAGCGGGCCAGCGTCGTGAACAGCCGCACATCGGCCTCGGTGATGGTGTCGCCCATCAGATACCGCTGGGTGGCGAGGCGTTCGGTGAGCCAGTCGAGCGCGGTGAACAGCCGGTCGTAGGCGGCGTCGTAGGCCTGCTGGTCGCCGGCGAAGCCGCACCGGTACACGCCGTTGTTGACCTCGGTGTAGATCCGGCGCATGACCGGATCCATCTCCGCGCGTAGAGCTTCCGGGTACAGGTCGGGCGCGCCGGGCCGGTGGAACTCGGTCCACTCGGTGGAGAAGTCCAGGGTGATCTGCGCGTAGTCGTTGGTGACCACCGCGCCGGTGCGCTCGTCCACGACGGCGGGCACGGTGATGCCGCGTGGATAGTCGGGGAACCGCTTGAAGTACGCGTCCCGCAGGAAGTGGATGCCCAGGACCGGATCCACCTCGCCAGGATCCAGGTCGAAGGTCCAGCTGCGCTTGTCGTGCGTGGGCCCGCACAGCCCCAGGGACAGCACCGATTCGAGCCCGAGCAGCCGCCGCACGATCAGCGTGCGATTGGCCCACGGGCACGCCCGCGCCGCGACCAGCCGGTACCGGCCCGGCTCGACCGGATACCCGTCCCGCCCGTCCGCGGTGATCCGCGTGTCGATGTAGTTCGTGTCCCGCTTGAATTCGCCGGGCTCGACGTAAGTCCCCGGCTCGGATTTCGAGGTGGTCACCGGTTCAGGGTAGTTGCCCCGGCGAAATTGTCCGTTCCGCTCTGTCGCGAAAGTAAGCGGCCGCATACATTCAGGGCATGACCGACTCGAAGCCCACCCGCCTGGAGCGCATCGTCACCGACGGCGGCGCGGACGCAGCCATCCTCACCATCGACCATCCGCCGCTGAACCTCTTCGACAAGGCGCTGATGGACACCCTCGCCACGGATATCGAGGAGCTGTCGGCGAATCCGCCCCGTGCGCTGCTCATCCGCGCCGACGGCAAGCTGGTGTCGGGTGGCGTGGACGTGCACGTCTTCGACGGGCTGTCCGAGGAGGAGGGCGCGCAGCTGTGGCAGACCCTGTTCGCGCGCATCATCCACCCGCTCGAGGCGCTGCCGTGCCCGGTCGTCTTCGCCGCGCACTCGCTGACCCTGACCGCGGCCTTCGAGATGTCGCTGGCCTGCGACATCATCCTGGCCGCTCCCAAGGCCAAGTTCGGCCTGGTCGAGACCGTGGTGGGCCTGACCCCGTCGATGGGCGGCCCGCAGCGGCTGGCCGAGCGGGCCGGTTCGGGCCGGGCGCGCGAGTTCGTCATGACCGGTGACCTCTACGACGCCGCCACCCTGGCCGATTGGGGTGTGGTCAACGCCGTGCACGAGGACGTGGACGCCGCCGCCCGCGCGCTGCTGGCCCGCCTCGCCGAGGGCCCGACCCGCGCGCACGCGGCCACCAAGACGATCATCGAGGCCTGGCGCTCCGGCGGTGTCGCCCACGCGGATTCGGTGACGCCGGAGGTCTCCGGGCAACTTTTCGGCACCGCGGACCTGAAGGGCGCGGTGCGCAGCTTCCTGGAGGTCGGCCCCGGAAAGGCCACGTACACGGGCAAATAGGCCCGGGCCGGTCCCACCGATCGCGCACGCTCGGGCGTGTCGAATTCGCCCGGGCGTGTCAAGCCCGCTACCTGCGATGGTGTCGGATTGGGGGTGACACGAGACCGTCCGATGGCCAATCCGGATGCCTTGTCGTGAACGACATCCCAAATCCGACGTTTCCGCAGGCTCGATTGGGGGAACCGGAGTTAGGCAGGACGCCGATCTGTTTCCGTGGGGTCAAAGCCTGACATCCGTTTGCCGACAATCCGCCCACTCCTGTGATCTGCATCATATAGTCACTCATGCCTGGCAGGGCTTCGAGGCACTCGGAGGGACGATGTCGCAGTTACTCGTGGAATACCCGCACACGCGAAACGGCTGGTGTGACAACCCGCTTGCGCGCGCCGCCGACGGCATCCTGCGCTACGGGAACCTCACCCCCGCACTGACCGAGCTACTCGACATCCAGGTCCACAATTTCGCCGCCCGCGAGGCCGTCGTCGAGATCGGCGGCCCCCGGCTCACCTACCGCGAGCTCTGGTACTCGGCCTCCCGTATCGCGGGCGGGCTGCAGGAGCACGGCATCGGCTACGGCGACCGGGTCGCGGTCCGCATGCCCGTCGGCGCCCGCTGGGTGCAGGCCTTCCTGGGCGCGCTGCTCTCCGGCGCGGTCCCGGTCCTGGTCCACGACGGCCTCCCGGACGCGGTGGCGGACCGCGTGATTCGCGACGCCTGCGCCGACTTCGTACTGGACGGCGGCGGCAGCGCGGCGGGATTCGCCGCGGCCCTGCCCGACGGCGCGGCCTTCATCGACGACGGCGCGTCCCTGGGCGAGCTGGCGCTGCTCTCCTACACCAGCCCGGGCCCGGACACCGCCCCGCGCGGGGTGGAGCTGACCAACGAGAACCTGCTCTCCGCAATCCGTTCCGTGGTGGGCGCGCTGGACCTGCCCACCGACGGCCTGCGCAACCTGGTGCTGCTGCCGCTCGCGCACGCCAGCGGGTGTGTGGATCAGCTGCTGCCCACCTTCGCGGTCGGCGGCACGGTGGTGCTCACCCCGGACCGGTCCCAGGTGCCGCGGGCGCTCATGGCCGAACGCATCGACATGGTGGCCGCGACCCCCAGCATCTTCGCCGGACTGCTGCCCGGCCTGGCCGGACTGCGGGTGGAGCAGGTGCGTCAGGTGTGCAGCGCCGGGCACCGCGCCGAACTGGCCGCCGCCACCGCCGCCTCCGGCTCGGTCGCCGACACCCTGCGCGAGGTCTTCCCGGCCGCGCGGCAGTGGTCGGTGTGGGGCGCGACCGAGACCTCCGGCATCGGCCTGGCCCGCGACGACACCGCCCTGGACCTCGACGACCACGACAGCGCCCGCGACACCCTCGGATTCGCCTTCGGCGGAACCGAACTCGCGTTGTGGGGCCCGCGCGCGGACGCCGGGTGCGGCGAATTGCTGTGCCGCGGGCCGAATGTCAGCCCGCGGTACTGGAACGACCCGCAGACCACCGAATCGCGTTTCACCGGGCCCTGGTTCCACACCGGGAACCAGGTCAGCATCGCCGCCGACGGCCTGGTCCGCCGTGTCGGCTGACGGGTGCGCTCAGCCCAGCAGGCGGGCGTGCAGGGCGTCGCGGATCTCGATGGTGATGCCGATCTCGGTGAGGTAGCCGTCGAGGCCGCCGTAGAGGGCGTGCATCGAGGTGGTGGCGCACTCCAGGTATTCGGTGCGGACGCCGAGCAAGTCGTCGGAGACGTCCTTGTCGGACTCCGCGGTCATGAACGAGCGCAGCACCGGCACCGCGTCATTGCTGAGCAGGTAGTCGGCGAACACGTCGTCCTCGGTGACCCCGACCGCGCGCAGCAGCGTGGCCACCGCCCAGCCGGTGCGGTCCTTGCCGGCGGCGCAGTGCACCAGCGCGGTGCCGGTGAGCGTGGAGTCGGCCAGCGACTTGATGGCGACGTGGGCCTCGGGCAGCGCCGGGAACTGCCGGTAGACCTCGAGCATGTGGGCCTGGGCGGTGGCCTGGTCGCGCGCCTCGTGCGGCGGGGTCTGGCCCATGCGGGAGTCGAAGGGCGTGACCCGCAGCCGCACGCCGTCGGGGAGGACGTCGTGTCCGATGTACTCGATCTCGGCGTGCCCGCGCAGGTCGTGGACGTCGGTGACGCCCAGTCCGCGCAGGGTGTCGACACCGGCGTCGTCGATTCGGCTGAGCTGGGCGGACCGCAGCAGGACGCCTTCTTTGACGGTGGATCCGCCCACGGTCCGTGCTCCGCCCAGATCACGGAAGTTGAAGGTGCCGGAGATCAGGAATTGGTCGTAGCGCGCAGAGGTCACGAGCTCAGGCTATCGGTGAGTGGGACTCGTGGACGGCGATCTATCGGTGAGCGGGACTCGTCCGCGGCGATCGGGGGCCCGGAAATACGTCGATGGGTGTGGGTTCGCGCACATCCACTATGTGTGTCGCGCATACCACCATAAAATACCGATTGGTCCAAACAACGGCTTTACCTGGCGATCGTTCAAATTGATCATTCCCAATTGATCGCGGGCCCGTTTCAATCAGGTAACAAAACAATCCTGAGGTACGTATTCAGCTATCAAAGCTGGTCGCAAGGACAGTAAACGACGTACCATCGGTACCCGTTGAACGGGTACGTCGGCGTACTGGCCGATGATCGAAGCTGATCTGCAGCCCGTTGAGCGAGCCGCGCAGGCTGAGGTGCGCGAGTCTTTTCGCCAAAGGGAGTCGTCGTTGAGCGCAAGTGGAGAAATCACCCAGGTCGGACTTCGTCCGGCCATGACCGAGGCCATCGAGGCCGCGGCCGGGTCGCTCGATTTCAGCGGTAATCGTGCGCTTCGAGTTCTGCTGCACGCGGGCGTCAGCACGCTGTGGCCGATCCTGAAATCGTCACCCGACCGGCAGTTGCGGGCCTATGAGTCGACCCTGTCGGTGCTGCGGCGGCGCTGGGAGAACCAGACCGGCTGCGTGCCGGATCCGATCGCCACGGCGATGTTCCGGGAACTGGACGCCGATGTGACCGAGTTCCTGGATCTGTGCGCCCGCCGGTCGGGCACCCAGTGGCTGGAACCGGTCGACGCCATCGCCGCCTACCTGCTGGCCGTCATCCAGGGCATGGTGTTGCGCTGGCTGGCCGACTGCGATGACGAGATCTCGCTGGTCGTGCTGGACGACCTGGTCTCGTACCTGTCCACCAAGGCCGTCGACCTCTGAGGATCTCCTCCGACCGCTCGGGGATGCCTGCCCAACTTTGTGCTGGACGAGTGACCAGGTTCGTGGTCGAATGATCTGGTGACCGATTCGTCGCCGATCAGCGGGCTGCACGCGGCCACCGCCGACCTGGAACCACCGCTGGCCGCGGTCGACCTCACCGCCCTGCGCGCCAATGCCGCCGACCTGGTGCGCCGCGCCCGCGGCGTGCCGATCCGGGTGGCCAGTAAATCCGTGCGCTGCCGCGCGGTGCTCGAGGAAGTGCTGGGCGACAAGCTCACCGCGTCCGGCGGCTTCGCCGGCATCATGGGTTACTCGCTGCGCGAAGCGATCTGGCTGGTCCGCGAGGGCGCGCGCGACGTCCTGCTCGGCTATCCCACCGCCGACCGGCACGCGCTGGCCGAACTCGCCGCCGATCCGCTGCTGCTCGACTCCATCACCCTCATGGTCGACGACACCGACCAGCTGGACCTCATCCGCGCCGCGGTCGGCGAAAAGACCGCTCCCCGTGTGTGTCTGGATGTCGACGCCTCCCTGCGCATCGGCCCGCTGCACCTGGGCGTGCGCCGTTCTCCGATCCGTACCCCCGACCAGGCCGCGAAGCTGGCGACCGAAACCCGCTCCCGTGGTTTCCGGCTGGTCGGCGTGATGACCTACGAGGCCCAGATCGCGGGCCTGCCCGACACCAATCCGGCTGTGCGCCTGGTGAAGTGGGCCTCCGCCACCGAGATCGGCAAGCGCCGCCGCCAGGTGCTGGACGCGGTGCGGTCGGTGGCCGGTGAACTGGAGCTGGTCAACAGCGGCGGCACCGGCTCCATCGAGGTCTCCATCACCGACCCGGACGTCACCGAGGTGACCGCCGGTTCGGGTCTGTACCTGCCGACCCTGTTCGACGGCTACCGCAATCTGGCCCCGCGCCCGTCCATGTATTTCGCCGCCCCCGTGCTGCGCCGGCCCGCGCCCGGGATCGCCACCGTGTTCTCCGGCGGCTACATCGCCTCCGGTCCCGCGGGCGCGTCACGGGTGCCGAAACCGGTGTGGCCCTTGGGTTTGAAGCTCATCGGCACCGAGGGCGCGGGCGAGGTGCAGACCCCGCTGACGGGTGCGGACGGGCTGCGGATCGGCGATCGCGTCTGGTTCCGGCACGCCAAGGCGGGCGAGCTGTGCGAGCGGTTCAACGAGGTCCATCTCGTCGACGCCGACGGCGGCCGCACCACCGTGCCGACCTACCGCGGCGAAGGCCACAACTTCGGCTGATCCCGAGTGCGGCACCGAGTTCCGGCAGTCGGGGGGAACTCGGTGGCGCGGTGTCAGACCCGGTCGAGTTGCAGGACCGCGGCCAGGTCGGACAGTTCGGCCGTGGTGGCGGGGAGGAATTCGGTCAGCAGCGGCGAGCGCACGATGATCGCCGACCACATGGCCCGCGAGATGGC
Source organism: Nocardia sp. NPDC004582 (assembly GCF_053602115.1). Taxonomy (NCBI): domain Bacteria; kingdom Bacillati; phylum Actinomycetota; class Actinomycetes; order Mycobacteriales; family Nocardiaceae; genus Nocardia; species Nocardia sp. NPDC004582. The sequence continues at coordinate 7,140 of NZ_JBSGCY010000205.1, forward strand.
GCTGGTCAGCCAGTGCCGCGACAGCAGCGCCCCGATGCCGTGCGGGGCGTCCTCGGGCGCGGAAGTGGTCATCGAGACCAGCACCACCGCGGCCTCGCGGCCCTGGAAGTGGTCGGGCGTGCCGACCAGCACGTCCTCGATCTTGGCCCGCGACAACAGGGTTCGGATGCGCGCCACCTGCGCGTGATACGGGGCCACCACGAGGATGTCGTGCGGGTGCAGGCGGCGGGTGACCGCCCCGGTGTGCCAGGGCAGGCCGAGCAGTGTCCGCACCTGGCGCACGATCTCGCGCGCCTCCTCGGCGGATTCGGTGCCGTTGCCGTGATGCTCCACCGCGACCGTGCGCACGCCGGGCGGGATGCCGTCGAGTTCGCGTGCCAGGGTGACGGTTTCGTTGGAGCGCAGCCGATTGTCGTAGCGCAGCCGTGACACCGGCCCGCACATGCGCGGATGCATGCGCCAGGTGCGGTCCAGGAAGTAGCCGTAGGCGGCGGGCAGGGTGCGGTGCGCGCCGAGCAGCCGCCCGAGGACGGATTCGGCGATGGGTTCGGGATGGGTGCCGTGCGCGGTCGGCGGCGCGGGGTCGCCGACCAGCAGCAGGTTGTGCGCGCACACCGCGACCGCGGCCGCCTCGGCCAGCGGGAACTTTCCGGCGTCCACGATGACCAGCAGGTCCAGGCTGTCGCGCGCGATGCGTTCGGGATCGGTGAAATCGCCCGAGAGTCCGCCCACCACACAGCCGTTCACGGCATTGTCGAGGAAGCGCGGATAGCGGGACGCCTCGATGGGCAGCCACTCCGGGGCCACCGCGCGGCTGTCGGCCTTGGCCACCAGTTCCGGGAGCACGCCCACCTCGACGACGGCGTCGAGCAGGTGCTCGACCGCCCGGTGCGTGCGGGCCACCACCCCGACCCGCCACTTGTAGCGGGTGACGAGGCGTTCCACGGCGCGCGCGGTGGTGAGGGTCTTGCCGGTACCGGGCGGACCCTGCACGGCCGCATAGGAATTGTCGAGATCCAGCACGGCCGCGGTGACGGCGGCGGCGTGGTCGCCGAACACCTCGGGCAGCGCGGCGCCGCTGCGCAGCCGGGGCGGACGACGGGTGAGGATGTCGAAGACGGCCGTCTCGGGCACCTGGGGGAGCGTCACCAGCAGCTGATGCGCGGTGTCCTCCAAGGCTTCCGCGAGCCGCGCGTCGGGGCCGGGCGGGCACGGCGCGATGGCGGTGGGCAGCTCGTCGTAGGGCGCGCAGCCCTCGGGCAGGAACTCGACGACGCGTACCACGTCCTCGAAGCCCGCGTCCAGGGAGCAGCCGAGCACCGTGGCGTGCGCGGTGGCGCGCAGTCCGGGGGTGACGGCCATGCCGGGCGCGGCGTGGTCGTAGAGGGCCCGCACGGTGAGCCGGTTGTAGTGATCGCGGGCGAGCGCGGGCAATCCGTCCTGAACGCCGATCAGCGGATCCGCCGCGAACAGCTCGTCGCG
>NZ_JBSGCY010000206.1:0-8440 GCF_053602115.1 Nocardia sp. NPDC004582
GGTCCACGCCGAGCCTGAGCTGGGTGAGATCGTTGCTGCCGATGGAGATTCCGTCGATCCCGAGCTCCACGTACTCGGGCAGCCGGTACACCACCACTACAACGCCAACCCGGATTCGGTCCGTGCCGCGCTCAAGGCGCTGGTCACCATGTCCCGTGCCGGGGCCGAGCCGCGGCCCAGCTGGGCGGTGCTCGGCGAAATGGGTGAACTGGGCGAGGAATCCGTTCTCGAACACGACAAGATCGGCCGCCTGGTGGTGCGCCTGGACGTGGACCGGCTGATCGTGGTCGGTCAGGGCCGTCCGGTGCGCGCCATGTTCCAGGGCGCCGTGCAGGAGGGCTCGTGGGGTGAGGAAGCCATCCACGTGCCCGATATCGACTCGGCCATCGCGCTGCTCGACGAAGAACTCGAGCCGGGCGCGGTGGTCCTGGTGAAGGCATCCAAGTCCGTCGGTCTCTGGACCGTCGCCGAACACCTGATCGGTGCGGAGCAGGAGGCCGCTCGATGACCCAGATTCTCTTGTCGGCCGCGATCGCGCTGACCGTCTCGATTCTGCTCACCCCCGTGGTGATCCGCTATTTCGCCAAACAGGGCTTCGGCCAGGAGATCCGGGTCGACGGCCCGGAGAGCCACAAGGCCAAGCGCGGCACCCCGACCATGGGTGGCGTCGCCATCATCATCGGCATGTGGGCCGGTTACCTGGGCTCGCACCTGATCTCGATGACCTACGGCGAGCCGGGCCCCTCGGCCTCCGGCCTGCTGGTCATGGGCCTGGCCACCGCGTTGGGTTTCGTCGGCTTCACCGATGACCTGATCAAGCTGCGCAAGCAGCGCAACCTGGGTCTGACCGCGGCCGGCAAGTACATCGGCCAGCTCACCTCGGCGGTGGTGTTCGGTGTTCTGGCCTTGCAGTTCAAGAACATTCACGGCCTCACCCCCGGCGACAAGCGGCTGTCCTACACCCGCGACATCAACACCCTGTCGATGAGCGTGGTGGTGTTCCTGGCGTTCGTCTGCCTCATCGTGGTGGCCTGGTCCAACGCGGTGAATCTGACCGACGGCCTGGACGGTCTGGCCGCGGGCTCGATGAGCCTGGTGCTGGGCGCGTACATGATCATCACCTTCTGGCAGTGGCGTAACTCCTGCTCCGCGCACGCGGTGGCGGGCTGCTACCAGGTGCGGGATCCGCTGGATCTGGCGCTGGTGTGCGCGGCGGGCGGTGCGGCCTGTATCGGCTTCCTGTGGTGGAATGCCGCGCCCGCCAAGATCTTCATGGGCGACACCGGTTCGCTGATGCTGGGCGGTCTGCTCGCGGGCCTGTCCATCACCACCCGCACCGAGCTGCTGATGGTCGTCATCGGCGCGCTGTTCGTGGCCGAGACCACCTCGGTGGTGCTGCAGGTGGCGGTGTTCCGCGCGACCCGCAATCGGCTGTTCAAGATGGCACCGTTCCATCACCATTTCGAGCTGAGCGGGTGGGCCGAGACCTCGGTGATCATCCGGTTCTGGTTGCTGGCCGGTATGGCCTCGGCGATCGGACTGGGCCTGTTCTACAGCGAATACCTCTCTGCGGCAGGGTGAGACAGCAATGGCCGAACATTCTCCGAGGGTCCTGCGGTCGCCGGGGCCCATGCTCGAATTCCTGCGTGGCCGTGATGTGCTGGTCGCCGGGTGGGGTGTCTCCGGGCGTTCGCTGATCGAACCGCTGCGCGATATCGGTGCGCGGCCGGTGGTCACCGACAGTGGCGCCAAGGCGCTGGCCGAGGCCGCCGAACTGGGTCTGGGCACCGCCACCAGCGCGGATCTGCTGGAACCGGACGCGCTGCGCCGCTTCGCGCTGGTCATCACCAGCCCGGGCTGGCGGCCGGATTCGCCGGTGCTGGCGTCTGCGGTGACCGAGGGCATCCCGGTGTGGGGTGACGTCGAGTTCGCGTGGTGGGTCGATCAGGCCCGCATCTACGGTCCGGTCCGTAAGTGGCTGGTGGTCACCGGCACCAATGGCAAGACCACCACCACCCAGATGACGCACTCGATCCTGCGCGCCGCCGGTATCCCGTCGGTGGCCTGCGGCAATATCGGGCTGCCGATCCTGGACGCGCTGCGCCGCAATCCCGGCCCGCAGATCCTGGCGGTGGAGCTGTCCTCGTTCCAGCTGCACTGGGCTCCGTCGGTCCGCCCCGAGGCCGGGGTGGTGCTGAATGTGGCCGAGGATCACCTGGATTGGCACGGCGGCCTGGACGCCTACGCCGCCGCCAAGGCGCGCGCGCTGACCGGCCGGGTCGGCGTGGTCGGCCTCGACGATCAGGTGGCCGCGGCGCTGGCCCGCAAGTCCAAGGCGCGCCGCACCGTCGGCTTCCGCATCGGCGTGCCCGCCGACGGCGAGCTGGGCGTGGTGGACGGCAAGCTGCTGGACCGCGCCTTCACCAAGGCCGCCATCCTGGCCGAGACCGGCGACATCAGCCCGCAGGGCCCGGCGGGCGTGGCCGACGCGCTGGCCGCGGCAGCGTTGACCCGGGCCATCGACGTGGCCCCGCAGTTCGTCAAGGAGGGCCTGCAGGAGCACCGGGTCGGCCCGCACCGGGCGGCGTTCGTGCGCGAGTTGTCGGGCGTGGAGTTCGTCGACGATTCCAAGGCCACCAACCCGCACGCCGCGCGTTCCTCGATCCTGGCCCACCCCAATGTGATCTGGGTGGCGGGCGGTCAGCTCAAGGGCGCGGGCGTCGAGGACCTCATCGAGGAGTGCCGCGAACACCTGGTCGCGGCCGTGCTGTTCGGGCAGGACGCGGCCGTGATCGCGGCCGCACTCGCGCGACACGCCCCCGATGTCCCGGTGGTGGAGCTGAATTCGGGGGACGATGCTCGAATGGGTGACCCCTTCACCGAGATCGAGCCCGAAGCGGTGATGGCGCGCGCGGTCCGCGTGGCGGCCGGTTTCGCCCATCGCGGCGATACCGTGCTGCTGGCTCCGGCCGCGGCATCCCTGGACATGTTCGCCGACTACACGCACCGCGGCCGCAGTTTCGCCGCCGCCGTGCAGGCCCTGGACGAGAAGGACATCGGGAGAACAGAGTGACAGCGGCGACACCGCGGCGGGCCGCGCCGGCAGCAGACCGGCGGGTCGGCGACAAGGGTCCACAGCGTCTGCGAACCGGATGGTTCGTCGCATGGCTGGCCCGCCCGCTGGCGTCGTTCCACCTGGTGGTGGCGATCGCGGTGTTGCTCACCGTGCTCGGCCTGGTCATGGTGCTCTCGGCCTCCAGCGTGGAGTCCTATGCCGGTGGCGGCTCGGCCTATTCGCTGTTCTTCACCCAGGCGGTGCTGGCCTGCGTGGGCGCGGTGCTGTTCTATATCGCGCTGCGCATCCCGATGCGGGTGATGCGGCAGCTGTCGTTCCCGGTGTTCGCGTTGTCGGTGGTACTGCTGGTGCTGGTGCTGATCCCCGGCGTCGGCACCAAGGTGCAGGGTTCGCAGCGCTGGTTCGACCTGGGCGTGGTGTCGGTGCAGCCCTCGGAGATCGCGAAAGTGACGCTGGTGGTGTGGGGTTCGCACCTGCTGGCGTCGCGGCAGTCCGAGAAGGCCGGGTACAAGGACATTCTCATGCCGCTGGTGCCGGCCGGACTGCTGGTCTGTCTGCTGGTGGTGCTCGAGCCCAACCTGTCCACCACCATCGCGCTGGGCATCGTCTTGACCTCGCTGCTGTGGTTCGGCGGGCTGCCGCTGCGGATGTTCGTCACCATCGCGGTGTCCGGCGCGGTCGCCGCGGGCATCCTCGCGCTCTCGGCCGGGTATCGCTCGGACCGCATGCGCGCCTTCTTCAACCCGGGCGACGACCCGCAGGGCATCGGCTATCAGGCCCGCCAGGCCATGTATTCCCTGGCCGACGGCGGTATCTGGGGGCGCGGCCTGGGCCAGTCGCGGGCCAAGTGGAGCTATCTGCCCAACGCGCACAACGACTTCATCTTCGCCATCATCGGCGAGGAGCTCGGCTTCCTCGGCTGCGCGCTGGTGCTCGGGCTGTTCGCGCTGTTCGTCTACGCGGGCCTGCGCATCGCCTCGCGGTCGGTGGATCCGTTCATCCGGCTGCTCACCGCCTCGGCCACCACCTGGATCACCGGGCAGGCGCTGATCAATGTCGGCTACGTGGTGGGTTTGCTGCCGGTGACCGGTCTGCAGCTGCCGCTGGTCTCCGCCGGCGGCTCGTCGCTGGCCATCACCCTGTTCATGTTCGGCATCATCGCCAATGCCGCCCGGCACGAGCCGGAGGCGGTGGCGGCGCTGCACGCCGGGCAGGACGGCCGGTTCAGCCGCCTGTTGCGGCTGCCCAAGCCCGAGATGTACTCGCCCGCCCGGGCCGCGCGCGCCCGCGCCAAGGCGAAAGCGAACGGCAAGCCGAAGCCCAAGCCCAAGCCGAACGCGAAGGTGAAGTCCGCGCCGCAGCGGCGCGCGCTACCCTCGGGGCGGGGCCGGGGCGGCTCGGCGGAATCCCCCTCGCGGCGGTCGGTAGATTCGGATTCGGCCCGGCGCACCAGCCGTTCCACGGAATCGTGGCGCAGCACCCGGGCCTGGGAGCCCAACTATCCGATGAAACACGCCAGGGAACGGGGTAATTCGAGGTGACAGTGGAGCGGCCGGACAGTGATGTGGGTACCGCGGAAGCTCACACCGATCTACCCGACCATCTGCGGCGCGTGCACATGATCGGCATCGGAGGTGCCGGTATGTCCGGTATCGCCCGAATTCTGCTGTCGCGCGGCGGCATGGTGTCCGGTTCCGACGCCAAGGAGAGCCGTGGCGTGCTGGCCCTGCGGGCGCGCGGCGCGCAGGTGCGCATCGGCCACGACGCCTCGGCGCTGGACCTGCTTCCCGGCGGCCCCACCGCGGTGGTGACCACCTACGCCGCCATCCCCAAGACCAATCCCGAACTGGTGGAAGCCCATCGACGCGGGGTGCCGGTGCTGCTGCGCCCGGCGGTGCTGGCCTCGCTCATGCAGGGGCACCGGACGCTGCTGGTGTCGGGCACCCACGGCAAGACCTCCACCACCTCCATGCTGGTGGTCGCGTTGCAGCATTGCGGACTCGACCCGTCCTTCGCGGTCGGCGGCGAACTCAACGAGGCGGGCACCAACGCCCACCACGGCACCGGCGGCATCTTCGTGGCCGAGGCCGACGAGAGCGACGGCTCGCTGCTGCAGTACGCGCCCGATGTCGCGGTGGTCACCAATATCGAATCCGACCACCTGGACTACTTCGGCAGCGACGAGGCCTACGTCCAGGTCTTCGACGACTTCGTCGACCGGCTCGAACCGGGCGGCCGCCTGGTGGTGTGCCTGGACGATCCGGGCTCGCTGGGGCTGGCGCGGCGGTCGGCGGCCCGGCTGGCCGACGACGAGCGCGGGATCCAGGTGATCGGTTACGGCTCCGGCGATTTCGCCGAGCCGGGGCTGACGGTCGGCGCGCGGCTGCTGTCCTGGGAGCCGCGCGACGTCGGCGGCGTCGCGGTGTTCCAGCTCTCCGACGAGTCCGCGCCGCGCACCCTGCGGCTGTCGGTGCCGGGCCGGCACATGGCGCTCAACGCGCTCGGCGCGCTGCTGGCCGCCCGCGCCACCGGCGCCGATCTGGGTGAGATCATCCAGGGCCTGGAGGGTTTCGGCGGTGTGCACCGCCGCTTCCAGCTCACCGGGCGCGAGAACGGTGTGCGCGTCTTCGACGACTACGCCCACCATCCGACCGAGGTGCGCGCGGTGCTCTCCGCGGCGGCCGAACTGGTCGCGCAGGAGGCGCGCGACGGCGCGCGGTCGCGGCCGGGGAAGGTGATCGTGGTGTTCCAGCCCCACTTGTACAGTCGCACCGCCACTTTCGCCACCGAGTTCGGGGCGGCGCTGTCGCTGGCCGACGAGGTGGTGGTGCTCGATGTGTACGGCGCGCGCGAGGAGCCGCTGCCGGGTGTGAACGGCGCGCTGGTCGCGAGCGCGGTCACCAAACCCGTGCACTACCAGCCGGATATGTCGCGGGTCGGTAAGCAGGTGGGCGCGCTGGCGCGGCCCGGCGACGTGGTGATCACCATGGGCGCGGGCGATGTGACCATGCTGGGCAGCCAGATTCTGGACGGGCTGCGCGCACGACCCTCGCACGGGCGGTGAGCGCCGATGGGCTCGGGTGGGGGAGCGCTGGATCGGCCGGATCCGGCCGCGGACGACGCCTACGACACGGCCGCGCCCGATAGCGGCACGCGCGGTACCGATTCCGCCGACCCGGCCCCGGACGCGGCCGCCGACAGCGTGGCGGCCCGCCGGGCCCGGCTCAGACGCGGCCGGGAGCCGCGCGAGTCGCGGATCGCGGTCGCGTGGCGGTCGCGTGGGGTGCGGCTCGGGCTGTTCGCCGGTGTGGTGGGCCTGATCGCGCTCGGACTGGTCGCCTGGTTCACGCCCATGCTGTCGGTGCGCACGGTCGAGGTCGACGGACTGGCCGCGGTGCCGGAAGAGCAGGTGCGGCAAGCCCTACAGGTGCCCGACGGGCTGTCCATCCTGCGGCTGGACACCGACGCCATGGCCGAACAGGTCGCCCGGCTGCCCAAGGTCCGCTCGGTGCGGGTGCAGCGGGTGTTCCCGTCCACGGTCCGGGTGACGGTGGCCGAACGATCCCCGGTGCTGTACTTCGACAGTCCCGAAGGCGCCCATCTGCTCGATTGCGACAGCGTGGAATTCGCCATCGAGCCGCCGGGACCCGGTGTGCCCAAACTCGTGACCGAGCATCCGGGCGGAACGGACCCGGTGACCAAGGCGGCGGTGGCCGTGATGGCCGCCATTCCGATTCCGCTGCGCGATCAGGTCGGCGTGGGAGCGGTTGTGGCCCGCTCGGTTTCGGATATTGCCCTGGAGTTGCGTGACGGCCGTACCGTGCTGTGGGGCGGAACCGTGGACTCCTCACGCAAGGCCGCGGTGGTCGGACCCCTGCTTTCCCAGCCGGGCAAGGTATTCGATGTTTCGAGTCCGAATCTGGTCACGGTAAAGTGAGCGACACCCATTGGGCCGCCGAAATTTTCGGTGGTTTGCCGGAAGGGCACCGTCGGTTCCGATCCAGGACCGGAGGGCAACCGTCCACGATACGATGCTCGGGTGGGCCGGACGAGGCGAATCACACAAGATTCTGGCACTCGTCGCGGCGCGCCTGCGCCCGTAACGCGGTGGCTGCGAATACCGTTCGGCACCAGTCGGATACTTGACATAACGCTGAAGCTATGGTTGAGGGTTTATCGGACCGAGACCATTGCGTCGTTATATGTCGAGTAACCGAAGACGACACAAGCTGTTTCAGATCGAAGGAAGGCGAGAGCCCATGACGCCCCCGCACAACTACCTTGCTGTGATCAAGGTCGTCGGTATCGGCGGCGGCGGCGTGAACGCCGTCAACCGGATGATCGAGCAGGGACTCAAGGGAGTCGAGTTCATCGCGGTCAACACCGACGCGCAGGCGTTGCTGATGTCGGACGCCGATGTGAAACTCGATGTCGGCCGTGAACTCACCCGCGGTCTCGGCGCCGGCGCCGATCCGGAGGTCGGCCGCAAGGCCGCCGAGGACCACAAGGACGAGATCGAGGAAGTCCTCAAGGGCGCCGACATGGTCTTCGTGACCGCCGGCGAGGGCGGCGGCACGGGCACCGGCGGCGCGCCCGTGGTGGCCTCCATCGCCCGCAAGCTCGGCGCGCTCACCATCGGTGTCGTCACCCGGCCGTTCTCGTTCGAGGGCAAGCGTCGCAGCAACCAGGCCGAGGCCGGCATCCAGGCGCTGCGCGAGTCCTGCGACACCCTCATCGTCATCCCCAACGACCGCCTGCTCCAGCTCGGCGACGCGGCCGTGAGCCTGATGGACGCCTTCCGCTCCGCGGATGAGGTGCTGCTCAACGGTGTTCAGGGCATCACCGACCTGATCACCACCCCGGGTCTGATCAATGTCGACTTCGCGGACGTCAAGTCGGTCATGTCCGGCGCCGGCTCGGCGCTCATGGGCATCGGCTCCGCGCGCGGCGAGGGCCGGTCGGTGAAGGCGGCCGAGGCGGCGATCAATTCGCCGCTGCTGGAAGCCAGCATGGACGGCGCGCACGGTGTGCTGCTCTCCATCGCGGGCGGCTCGGATCTGGGTCTGTTCGAGATCAACGAGGCCGCCTCGCTGGTGCAGGAGGCCGCGCACATCGAGGCCAACATCATCTTCGGAACGGTGATCGACGACTCCCTCGGCGACGAGGTCCGCGTCACCGTGATCGCCGCCGGTTTCGACGGCAGCGGGCCCGCCCGCCGCATCGAACCCGCGGTCAGCCGGTTCCCCGGCACCCAGTCGAGCACCGCGACCGCCAGCGCCAGCGCCGGAAGCGTCAGCCGCACCACCGATTACACCCCGGCCCGCGCGGTCGAGCCCGCCCCGGCCGCGCGCCCGGAACCCGCGC
>NZ_JBSGCY010000207.1:0-8421 GCF_053602115.1 Nocardia sp. NPDC004582
GACCGCGACCCGCTGGTCCGCGCCGCCGCGTTCACCGCGCTCGCCCGGCTCGGCGGCGCTGCCGACGCCGCCATACTGACCGCCGCGCTGAGTGATTCGGCCTGGCAGATCCGGGAGGGCGCGGCGCGCGGGCTGGCCGGGGTCGGCCCGGAACACGCCGTGCCGGCCTTGAGCACGGCGCTCACCGACATCCACCCGGACATCCGCAAGGCCGCGGTGCTCACCCTCAGCGTGTGGCCGGAATCCGAGGCGGCCCGCGGCGTGCTCGAGAACGCCCACGCCGACAGCGATGCCGATGTGCGCGCCTACGCCCGGCGGGCACTGGCGGTGCACGCCGAACGGTGAGAGCGATTGCGGGCGAACCGGTTACCCGGTGCGGTGGGTCAACCCGATCGGGAGGTACCCGGTGATGACCCCGGGACTCAGCCCGCGGTCGGCCGCCAGGCACACCACCGCCAGCAGCGGCCACGCGACGAAGCCCTCCGGATCCAGGCCGCGCTGCGGGGTGTCCCAGAAACGGCGGTGGAATTCGAGGCCCTCGACCAGGGCGGTCTCGAATTCGGCCGGGTCGCCGCGCAATACCGCGTCCAGCAGGCACAGCGCCGAATAGGCGATGGTGAGCGCGTAGTCGTCACCGCCGGCCTGCTGGGCGTCCACCGCGGCCTCGATCCCGTCCACGATGACCGTCTCCGCCGAGGGATCGCCGGTCCAGGCCCGCTGCCAGGCATCGGCCCACAGATACCGGGCCTGCTCCCCGGGCTGCCCGGTCCGGGTGGTCACCGCCAGCGGGTGACCGGGGCTGCCCGGCGCGCCCAGCAGATAGGCCAGCAGCTCGCGATCACGGCCGATCACGGCGGCCCACAGGCCGTTCAGCAGATCCGCCACCGGTGGGGGCGCCACCACGCCGCCGCACGCGGGCACCGTCCAGCGGGTGCCCGTGAGCGTCACCGCGATCGGTTCCTGCCCGGCGGGCCGGGCGGCCGAGCGCAGCCGGGCGGTGTACGCCGCGGCGGTATCCGCGATGGCCTGGCGCAGCCGGATCGACTCGCCGCGCGGATCGTCCAGGCTCAGATAGCCGGCGATGGCCCGGGAACTCCAGGCCACGTCGGCGAGCACCGCCTGTGGCTGCGCGGCCAGGAATTCGGCGCGCAACGCGGTGGTCCGAACCCGATAGGCGCGGCCGAAACCCGCATCGGTCGGTCGAATAGCTGTCGGATAACTCAGTTCCTGGGCGGTTAGCGCGATATGGCGATCGATCATCGGACTACGATGATGATCGGTGTGCCCACCAATTTAGCCAATCGATTGCTCACGCCGTGACAATAGCGAACGGCGAACCCTGCTACATCGGTTGGTATATCGGTCGCCGGGGACGTGTCACCGCTGATCGCCGGGCCGGAACAACCCCTCGACCGCGGTGATGAAATACGGGAAGTGGGCGCCGAAACGCCGCAGACTGCGATCGCCCTCGAAACCGCCGAACCAATACAGCCCCGGACTTCCGTCCGCGGTCGGATCCAGGTCGCGGAAGGTGCGCACCCACTGATCGCCCCGGCGCGCGGCCACCAGGAACGGCAGCGCCCGGGAGAACGCCAGCTCCTGATCCGCCGCCGGAATCCGCTGCGGCGCAAGCGCGTCCAGTCCGCGCTGCATGGCCTGCACCCGGCCGGTCAGCTCCCGGCCCATCGCGGTGCGCGACGGCAGATAACGGGGGAGCAGCAGCGCGGCCACACCGCCCAAGGCGAGCGCGACACCGATCAGGCCGTGCCGCTGCGGGCCCAGGGCCAGCGCCGCGGTCGCGGCGAGACCGCCCACGATCAGCGCGATCCCGAGCCAGAACTCGAAACCGCGGCGGGTGCGGTCGATGAACACCCCGGCCGTCACCGCGTCGTCGATCAGCGCGGCGCGCACCGCCTTCGCGTCCACCTGCCCGCGGCGCTCGGACAGCAGCACCGCGTCCGCGCCCTCGGGGAGTAGCGCCGAATACACCGCGCGCTCATAGGCGGTCAGCTGCTCGTCGGGCGGATTCACCCGGGAGAAGCGCCAATCCGCGTCACCGGCGACCGTCACCCACAGGTAGTTGCGCACCGCCAGATCCACCACGGTCGACGCCATGTCCGGCACATCGGCGTGGCCGTCGAGCAGCAGGCCCGCCGTGCTCGGCAGCACGCCGTCCGGCGAGGTGAACTGCACGTGATCGCCTGCCCGCACCAGCGGATCCAGGGTCTCGGCGGCGACCGGCGCCGAACGCCGCGACCACAGCACGTATCCGGCCGCGGCGGCCACCGCCGCGAGCAGCGCGCCGAAGGCGGCCCACACCGGACCGGTCGGCGAGAAGGCGTTGGGCGCGTTGTCGTCGCGCACCTCGGCATTGGCCCGCACCGTATTCGGCGGCAACTGCAAGGTCACATCGAGAATGTCGCCCTTGTGCAGGTCGGTCTTCTCCAGGTGCGCGAAACCGTCCGGCTCGACCCGAATATCGCCGCAGGTCTGCGGATTTCCGGGCGGCCCGACCGTGCACTTGGTGACGCCCATCCGGAAACTCGGGCTCGACACCGTCGCATTGATCGACGCCACATCGGTATTCAGCACGCCGGTCCACTGGAACACCTGCGCGCCGGTCGCGTCACTGACGGTGTTGTGCACGGTGTACTTGAAGGTGGCCTCACCCGGGCGCGCGGAGATGGTGAACAGATCGCTCGCGACATTCGCCTCGCCGTCCCCCTCGGCGGACACCTCGGTCACCTGGAACGTGCGCAGCACACTCGGGCTCACCTGCACGCGCAGCGGCAGCACCTGCCGAAACTCGCCGCCCTCGGGGACTTTCACGGTTTCGGTGACCCGCAGCAGACCGTCGTCGCCCAGATTCACCTCCGCGGTGATATCCACACCGGCCGGCTGCGCCCACACGGCCGGCGCCGCCACACCCGCCACCGCGAGCAGCAGCGCGACCAGGGCGGCCCCCCGAAAAATCTGCATGCCTGGCACTCTAGCCAGCTTGCTATCCTTCCTCAGCGGCAAGTCGCAGGTCTATGGAGCCGGCAGGCTATCTCTGAGGAACGAGGGGGTGCGGGGGTTGACTCGCCCACCGTCCGAGCACGGACCGACGCCCCCGGAGCGCCGGCCCACGCCGCCTCCCGGAAACCCACAGCCGCACGGCAATCCGCAACAGCCGGTCCAGCAACCGGGCTTCCCGGCGGTCCCGCGCCGCCCGGCCGCTCAGCCCGGCGGCGCCCCGCCGCCCGGATACCAGCCCCAGCCCGGGTATCCGCCGCCGCCCGGATATCAACGGCCACCGGGGTATTCGCAGCAGCCCGGTCAGCAGCCCCCGCCGTACCCCGGCCAGCCGCCACAGCCGTACCCCGGTTATCCGCCCCAGCCCGGCGCACCCCGCCCGGGATATCCGGCGCAGCCGGGCAAGGGCTCCGGTCGGCCGGGTCATCCACCGCACCAGGGCTTTCCGCAGCCACCCGGATACGGGCAACCCGGATATCCGGCCACCGGTCAAGGCCGGCCCGCGTATCGCGCGCCCATGCCGCCGCCCACCGCCGCCCCGCCGACCGGCGCGATTCCGGTCGCCCGGCCCGCGCCGCCGAGACGCGGCCGGGTGGGGACGCTCGTCGTGATCCTGGTGCTGCTGGTGTCCGGTGTGCTGGTGCGCACCGCCGTCACCACCGGCTTGCACCCCACCGGATCGAACGTCAAGACCGGCTATTCCAGCGACGCCGGTGAGAATCATGGTGTCGCGGCGACCGCCGACAACCCGCTGCTGACCAACCCCGATTACACGCTGCTGCCCGCCAAATGCGCGTACTCGCCGTGGGGCACCCAGGTCGAGGTGGCACGCAAGTTCTTCGAGACCGCGGCCGACTGCCTGCACACGGCGTGGAAACCGTTGTTCGACAAGATCGATCTGCCGTTCCCCGCGCCCAAGCTGAACGTATCCGCGGACACCGCGGGCATCACCACCCTGTGCACCGGCAACAGCAGTAACTTCGCGGCCTTCTACTGCTCGGCGGACATGACCATCTACATGCCGATCAGCCAGCTGCAGACCGACATCTTCGGCAACAACTGGGTGGTGTACCTCTCGGTGTTCGCCCACGAGTACGGCCACCACGTCCAGGCGCAGTCGGGGATCCTCGGCAAGGTGCACCAGCAGCGCCGCGACGCCGGCTCGCGCAGCGACACCGGACTGGAACTGTCGCGCCGCACCGAATTGCAGGCCCAATGCTTCGACGGCATGTACCTGTCGTCCTCGAGCAATGGCGGCTCGCTGACCAGCGCCCAGATCGGGGTGGCCCGCAACGACGCCTACCACCGCGGCGACGCACCCGGCGACATGCGCGACCACGGCACCGCGCAGAGCATGGGCGGCTGGTTCGAGATCGGCTACGACAAGGACCGCGCCATGCAGTGCAACACCTTCAGCGCCGCCGTGAGCAAGGTGAACTGACCCGCTGGAACACTCGAGCCCCGCCGCGCTGCGCGACGGGGCTCGAAACGTTCACCGGCTCAGTGGTCGTTTCACCGGCTGAGTGGTCGTACGGCGGACTCAGTGGTCGTGCGGCCGGATGATCCGGTTCGGCGAATGTCCGTGCACGCCCTCGGCGTACGCGGTCTCCGCGTGCAGCGCGAAGTCGACGCCGCCCAGCTCGTCCTCCTTGGTGACCCGGAAGCCGACCAGCTTGTCCAGCACCTTGCCCAGCGCGAACGTCATCCCGAATGCGAACGCCGCCACCGTCGCCACGCCGACGGCCTGCTTGCCGAGCTGCCCCAGCCCGCCGCCGTAGAACAGGCCCGCCGGACCCTTGGTCATGACGGCCGAGGCCAGGAAGCCGATCAGCAGGGTGCCGACGATGCCGCCCATGAAGTGCACGCCCACCACGTCGAGCGAATCGTCGTAGTTGCCCTTGAACTTCCAGCCCACCGCGAACGAGCACACCACGCCCGCGACCAGACCCACGACCAACGCGCCGATGGTGTTCACCTCACCGCAGGACGGGGTGATGGCCACCAGACCGGCCACCGCACCCGAGGCCGCGCCGAACGTGGTCGGCTTGCCGTCGCGCCGCGCCTCGACCAGCAGCCAGCCCAGCATGCCCAGGCAGCCCGCCACCAGCGTGTTCAGGAATACCGCCGCGGCCGTGCCGTCGGCGGTCAGCGCCGAACCCGCGTTGAAGCCGAACCAGCCGAACCACAGCAGACCCGCGCCCAGCAGCACGAAGGGCAGATTGTGCGGACGCATCGCGTCCACCTTGAAGCCCTGACGCGGACCCAGCACGAACACCATCGCCAAAGCCGAAGCGCCCGAAGCGATCTCGACCACCAGGCCGCCCGCGTAGTCCAGCGCGCCCAGCTTGTTGAGCCAGCCGTCCGGGGTCCAGACCCAGTGCGCGATCGGCGCGTACACGATCAGCGCCCACACCGGCACGAAGATCATCCACGCCGAGAACTTGGTGCGATCGGCGATCGCGCCGCTGATCAGGGCCACGGTCAGAATCGCGAAGGTCAGCTGGAAGGTGACGAACAACAGCTCCGGGACGCCCGCGCCGGTGGTCTTGTCCACCACGTGCACGGTGTCCGGATTGATTCCGGCGAGCCCGAAATGTCCGAGGTCGCCGAGGATTCCGCCGCCCGCGTCATCGCCGAAGGCCAGGCTGTACCCGCCGAGCAGCCAGGCCACCGTCACCAGCGGGATCGAGATGAAGCTCATCATCAGCATGTTGAGCACACCGCTGGACCGCACCATGCCGCCGTAGAAGATCGCCAGGCCGGGTGTCATCAGCAGCACGAGCGCCGTGGCCGCCAGCAGCCAGGCGGTCGAGGCCGCGTCGATGTGGGGTGTCATGCGGTAACTCCTTCTGCGCGTGATCGCGTTGCGTGGAAGTTACCGAAAACTCACGTTAAGGCGCTGTTACGAAAATGAGGAGTCGGATACCTCCCCGTAACAGCCTCAGCTGCGCTGTTCCCTGGCCTTTTTGGCCAGAGCGCGCAATCCGCGCGGGCCGGGCACCGGATTTCCGTCGTTCAGCGCCATCCATTCCGCGGTGACGAGCCACTGCTGCTGGGCGCGGGCGTCGGCTGTGTCGTTGAACACGCGCCGGCCCCGATCGTCGCGCAATTCATAGGCCATCACCGACCAGCGCGGCGAGCGCCCGTTCTCGGCCACCTGGTCGCGCAGATAGGCCGCCACCAGCGTGCCGATCATGTTCACCGGCCGCAGCGAGACCCGGTTGCCGTAGCGCGCGGCGAAGAAACGCCTTCCGGCGCACAGGGATCGGGGCTCGGCGCTGTAGGCGATCCAGCCCGAACGCTGCGCGCGCTCGATGAGCCACAGGTGCTTGATGGCGGTCGGCGGGATATCGCCCACCCGGTCGCGGATCAGGGCGATCACCGGTTCGGTGAGCAGAATGTCGCGGCGGGTCGGACCGGTGCCGTGCGCGGTCCAGTATTCGTCGGTCAGCTTGGCCAGGACTCGCCCGAAATCGTCGATGCTGCGCTGCGCCCGGCGGCCCAGCCGCTCGATGCGCTCGGCCTCGGCCCGCATGTCGTTCTGCACGATGAGGGTGCGGATGGCGGCCAGGGTCGGAACCTGGCGGCGCTGCAGCAGTTCCAGGATCGCGCCCGCGGTGGCCGGATCGGCAGCCGCCGACACCGGTAGCGAATCACGCTTGATGTCGTAATCATGCGGGCTGATGGCCCGGCTGAGCAGTCCGACGGCGGTGCTGTCGTCCGCGAATTCGGTGCTGGAGAGCCAGGCGGTGGCGATGTCGTCGTGCGAAGGCACGGGGCATGTCCTCCGGGAGGATTTGGTTGTGCCCCGGTCGGGATGAGGGACCGGCCGGGGCAACCAACCTGATGAAGGTTTGGCTACCGAAGTTGCCGAGGTCCACGGTAGCCAAGGGATTGCGATCTTGCTGCACCGATTCACTGGATCGTTATGTCCGGTCTGTGGAGTTGAAACAGAACGCAAGTCTGTATCTGGTGACGTTGTGGGAAATGCGGGTTCGACAATTCCGGTTTCAAAACAACGCCGAGAATTTGCTATCCGACTTGACGGGGTATCAGTTCGGGTCGGTCGGTTTTGACCGGAGCCAGGGACTGAATGTGATTTGCATCACATATCAGGGCGGCTGGTGGTTCGGCCGCATGTCACCACCTGTCGGACCGCACCGGTAACCTCTCCCCGTGGCTCTGTACCGGAAGTACCGACCGGCAACGTTCGCTGAAGTGGTGGGTCAGGAGCACGTCACCGATCCCCTGAGTACGGCGCTCGACACCGGGCGGATCAGTCATGCGTATCTGTTCTCGGGACCGCGCGGGTGTGGCAAGACCTCCTCGGCGCGCATCCTCGCCCGCTCGCTGAACTGCGAGCAGGGACCGACCTCCACGCCCTGCGGGGTGTGCTCGTCGTGTGTGGCGCTGGGTCCGGGCGGCGCGGGCAACCTCGACGTCATCGAGCTCGACGCCGCCAGCCACGGCGGCGTGGACGACACCCGTGAACTGCGTGACCGCGCCTTCTACGCGCCCGCCGAATCCCGGTACCGCGTCTTCATCGTGGACGAGGCGCACATGGTCACCACGGCCGGCTTCAACGCGCTGCTCAAGATCGTCGAGGAGCCGCCCGCCCACCTGATCTTCGTCTTCGCCACCACCGAGCCGGACAAGGTGCTGCCCACCATCCGCTCGCGCACCCACCACTACCCGTTCCGGCTGCTCCCGCCCGCCACCATGCGCGGGCTGCTCGGCAAGATCTGCGACCAGGAAGGCGTGCAGGTCGAGGAGTCGGTGTACCCCTTGGTGATTCGCGCGGGCGGCGGCTCCCCGCGCGACAGCCTCAGCGTGCTGGACCAGCTGCTGGCGGGCGCGGGCGCCGAAGGCGTCACCTACCCCCGCGCGGTGTCCCTGCTCGGCGTCACCGACGTCGCCCTGATCGACGATGCCGTCGACGCCCTCGCCGACTCTGACGGCGCCGCCCTCTTCGGCACCATCGACCGCGTGGTGGAGGCGGGCCACGACCCCCGCCGCTTCGCCACCGATCTGCTCGAGCGCCTGCGCGACCTGATCCTGCTGCGCGCCGTCCCCGACGCCACCGACCGCAACCTGGTCACCGGCCCCGGCGACGTCATCGACCGCATGCGCGCCCAGGCCGATCGCCTCGGCGCGGCCACCCTGGCCCGCCACGCCGAACTCCTGCACGGGGGCCTCGGCGACATGCGCGGCGCCACCAACCCCCGCCTGCTGCTCGAGGTCATCGCCGCCCGCATGCTCCTGCCCGCGGCCTCCGACGCCGAGACCGCCACCCTCCAGCGTCTCGAACTCCTCGAACGCCGAATGGCAAGCGGCGCAATCCCCGCCGCGTCCCAGCAGCCCCAATCCGCCGCCCCCGCGGTGGCATCCGCCGCTCCCGCCCCGGCC
>NZ_JBSGCY010000208.1:0-8379 GCF_053602115.1 Nocardia sp. NPDC004582
GGCGGCTGGGTCTGCGCCTACGTGCCCGTGGGCGCCGAGCCCGGCTCACTGGCCCTGCTCGACGCGCTGCGGGCCGCCGGAGCCCGGGTGCTGCTGCCGGTCACCGGCGAACCCGGACCGCTCACCTGGGCCGAATACACCGGGCCCGGCGGGCTGCGACGCGGCCGGTTCGGGCTGCGCGAACCGGACGGCGACCCGGTCACGGACGGAATCTCGGCGGCCTCGACGATTCTGGTTCCGGCGCTGGCGGTGGATCGGCGCGGGGTCCGATTGGGACGCGGGGCCGGTTATTACGATCGAAGTCTGAACGCCGCGCGCGCCGACGCGCGTTTGATCGCCGTGGTGCGCGACGACGAACTCGTGGACCGTTTGCCGGAGGAGCCGCACGACCATCGAATGGGGTGGGCGTTGACCCCGTTCGGCGGGCTGCACCGCCTCGAGGATCCAGCCGGGAATTGACACCCGATTGGCAGCGTTGGCACTGCCAGCTGTAGAGTGCTAATTCGACGAAGAGCGTGGAGGTTTCCCGATGCCTACTTACTCGTATGCATGCACCGAGTGCGACAACAAGTTCGACATCGTGCAGTCCTTCTCCGAAGACGCACTGACCACCTGCGATCGCTGCAACGGCAAGCTGCGCAAGCTGTTCAACTCCGTCGGCATCGTCTTCAAGGGCAGCGGCTTCTACCGCACCGACAGCCGCAACGGCTCCACCTCGTCCGAACCGGCCAAGCCGTCGTCCTCTTCGTCGGACAACGGCGGCTCCGGCTCCACCGCGTCGAGCACGACCACGTCGAGCACCTCGACCTCGTCGTCCAGCGGTTCCAGCACCTCCGCGGCCTGATCCGAGCTTTTCTCCACAGGCTCTTCGTTATCCACAGCCCGGGTTCGGCCCGGGCGTGCCGGTGTCGGGGCGACCGTACGCTGGCCCCGTGACGCGACCGTATCGAGCCCTCCTCCAGCAGTTCCGTAGCCGCCTGATCTGGGCGGACTCGGTACTACTGCGGCGGGCCGGGGCGGTCGCGCTGCTCATCGTGGCGGCCTTCCTGGCCGTCCGCCCGGATCCATCCACAGCCCGGACACCGGTCCTGGTCGCCGCGCGGGACCTGCCGCCCGGGCAGATGCTCGGCGACAGCGATCTGCGCGTCGCCGACCGGGAGACCGCGACCCTGCCCGCCGGAGCCGTGCGCGACACCGCCCGCGTGCGCGGCGCCACCCTCGCCGCCGCGCTGACGACCGGGGAGATCATCACCGAGGTACGGGTGCTGGGCCCCCGATTGGCCGCCGTGGCCGCGGGCTCACCCGATGCCCGCATCGTGCCGATTCGCTTGGCGGACACCGCCGTTGCCGAGATCCTGCGCAGCGGCGACCGGGTCGATCTGGTGGCGGGCGAGGACACCGGCGGGACCGGCCGTCCCGCACGACTATTGGCCGCCGACGCGACCGTGGTACTGGTGCCGCCGTCCGACGGCGCCCGCGGGCGCACCGACCGGGTGGTGCTGGTCGCCCTGGATTCCCGGCGCGCCACGGCGGTGGCCGCCGCCTCGCTGCGGACGGCGCTCACGGTCGTGTTCCACTGAACCGGCGCGTCGGTGAACTAGCATCGCCTCACATCCCCATAACTCTGCGTTCGATCCCTCCGGTAGAGGAGTTTCGGCAATGCTCAAGGGTTTCAAAGAATTTCTGATGCGCGGCAATGTCATCGACCTGGCGGTGGCCGTCGTCATGGGCACCGCCTTCGTCGCGGTCGTCACCGCCTTCACCGACGGCATCGTGACACCGCTGCTGGCCGTGTTCGGCGGCACCAATCAGCTCGGCCTGGGCTTCCAGCTGGTGGCCGACAAACCCGCCACCTTCATCGCGATCGGGCCCATCATCACCGCGGCCATCGATTTCGTCATCATCGCGGCCCTGCTCTACTTCATCCTGGTGGTCCCGGCCAAGAAGGCCAAGCAGCTGTGGGGCACCAAGGAGGACGACGCGCTCACCGACAACGAACTGCTGCGCGAGATCCGGGATCTGCTCGCGGAGCGCACGGCGGGCGGGCGGCACGAGCTCTGACCCGCGGCACCAGCTCTCGCCGCTGGGCACGAACTTCGGTGTCCGGCAAGGCAGAACGGGCCCGGCGCGAAAAGCGCCGGGCCCGTTCGTCTTACACCGGGGTGTGGATCAGCCGAGGCTGAAGGGCTGGCCCCACAGGGTGATCCAGCTGATCACGTTGTCGGTCTCGACCTCGACGCTCACGAAGGCGCGCGCCTGGGCGTAACCGCCGCAGCCGTTCAGGCCGATGGTCTCGTCGGACCAGGTGACCGAACCGCTGTTGCCGTTGAACTTGTTACGGACCTTGTGCGATTCCTTGCCGTAGTCGTCCGGCTGCTCGAGGTCGAGCACGTAGAACGACTTGGCCTGGCCCGGACCCAGGGTCAGGTTGGCGCCGGAGTTGACGCCGCCGGTCGGGGTGGCGTTACCGCTGCTGTCCCAGCTCGCACCGCCGGTCGCGCCGCCGCTGACGCCGCCGCCGTCGATGGTGACCTGGCAGCCGACCACGTAACCGGGGAAGATCTTGCCGCCGGTGGCGGTGGTGTCACCGGCGATGGAGACCTGCGCCGAGGCCGAGACCCAGGCGTTGCGGTGCACCGGGGTGGCGCCCATGGACGGGCTGATGTTGGCGGACTCGCCGACCAGCTTCACCGTCACCACGGTGCCGTCGGACAGGGTCTGGGTGATTTCGCCGCCCGGCAGCGGTACGAAGGTGTCGGCCGCAGCCGCACCGGTGGAGAACAGGCCAAGGGCCGCGGTGGTGACAGCACCGACACCGGCCACCCGCGCCATAGTCTTACGGATGTTCATATCTGGTTGTCCCTCAGATTTTGTTCGCTTGCGCGAGAAAGGATTTGGCGGGCAGAGACCACTAGCCGATGCTGAACGGCTGGCCGTAGAGGGTGGTCTTGGAGTAGTGATCGCCGATGACCTCGACGACCGTGTACGCACGCGCCTGGGCGTAGCCCGCGCAGCCCTGGATCTGGATCTCGGCGTCGCGGTACTCGACCGAGTAGGTGCCCGCCTTGGTGATGTCCTTGTAGTCGATCTGCACGAAGGCCACCTGGCCGGGGCCGAGGTTGACGCCGATCGAGCCACCGACACTCGCGCTGTCGAGGTTGATGCTGCCGGAGATGCCCGCGGAGATCGCGTCCTCACCGATGGAGATCTGGCAGCCGACGATGTAGCCGGTGTTGATCTGCGAGGCGCCGTGCGTCGACGAGGCATTCGAGCCGGGGATGCCGGACGGGCCGTTGTTCGGACCGGCGGTGCCTTCCGGCGTTTCGGTGACCACCGCGGAAGCCGCGCCGCTCACCCACACCACACGGCCGGCACCGTTGGCAGAGAGCGACGGCGACACGATGGCGTGCTCACCCGTCCGGGTAATGGTGACGGTGCCCGCCGGGTTCACCTTCTGGCCGTCCGGCAACGGCACGAAGGTGTCAGCGTTAGCGGCACCAGTGGAAAAAAGGCCGATGGCCACGGCCGCGGCCGCGCCGATGCCCGCAAAACGGGCCGCGGTACGCACACCGTGGGTGCGGTTCTCGCTCATACTTCCCCTCATCAGGTTCTTGCGATCAACCTCGACCACCGAGGTTGAAATGGGACCCTTGCGAATCCCCGGTTGAGTTTGTCGCCACATTGTTGCCACTGTGTTACTCGTTACAAATTCTTTTCTCGTAGCGACGCAGGGCACTTTACATCACAGCTGTGAGCTCTGAGACGTGAGCGAACAGGATCGGTGACTCGGTGACACAAACCCGCAGGTATGCAGAGAAAGTCGCGGATAGCAAAAGGGGCCCGGTGCTAATCGCACCGGGCCCCTTGGCATTCCGCTGAGCGGAAACTGATCAGCCGAGACTGAAGGGCTGACCCCACAGCGTGTACGCGGTGATCACGTGGTCGGTCTCGACCTGAACCGCGATGAACGAGCGCGCCTGCGCGTAGCCGCCGCAGCCGTTCAGGTTGATGGTCTCGTCCGACCACGTCACCGAACCGGAGTTACCCGAGAACTTGTTGCGCTTGTAGTGCGCCTCGCTGCCGTAATCGTCGGGCGCTTCCTGATCCAGGATGTAGAACGCCTGCGACTGGCCGGGGCCCAGGGTCAGGTTGCCGCCGACATTGGCGCCGGCCGACGGGCTCGAGCCGTCGTAGTTGACGCCCACGCTCGGGCCGCCGTTGGCGCCGCCGCCGGAGATGTTGACCTGGCAGCCGACGACATAGCCGGGGACGATCTTGCCGCCGACATTGCCATTGGTGCCCGACAGCTCGACCCGCGCGCTGCCCGAGACCCAGGCGTTGCGGTGCAACGGGGTCGCGCCCAGCGACGGGTTGATGTTGGCCGACTCGCCGGTCATGGAGATGGTCACGATGGTGCCGTCGTCCATGGTCTCGGTGATGGAGCCGCCCGGCAGCGGCACGAAGGTGTCGGCGTTGGCCGCACCCGTGGAGAACAGGCCCAGGGCGGCGGTGGCGACGGCGCCGATCCCGGCGGCCCGCGCCATGGTCTTGCGAACGTTCATGATGGTTTCCCTCTAGGGTCGAATTCGCTTGCGCGAGAGATGAATCGGGTGTCTGACCACACGTCAGCCGAGGCTGAACGGCTGCCCGTAGAGGGTGGTCTTCGAGTAGTGGTCACCGATGATCTCGACCACGGTGTAGGCGCGCGCCTGGGCGTAGCCCGCGCAGCCCTGCACGTCGACCGGCACATCCTTGTAGTCGATCGAGTAGCGACCCGCGTCGAGGATGTCCTTGGAGTTGATCTGGAGGAAGGTCACCTGGCCGGGGCCGAGGTTCAGGCCGATGGAGCCGCCGGCGTTCGCGCCGGTCAGGCTCACGCCGCCGGAGATACCCGCGGAGATGGCGTTGTCGGCGATGTTCACCTGGCAGCCGATGATGTAGCCGGTGTTGACCTGCGACGCGCCGTGCGTGGAGGAGTTGTTGGTGCCCGGGCCGTTGGTGGGGCCGTTGTTCGGGCCGACCGTGCCCGCGGGGGTCTCGGTGACGTCGGCGACGACCTTGCCCGAGAGCCAGGCGGTGCGGCCCGCGCCGTTCGCCGACAGCGACGGCGAGATGACGGCGTGCTCGCCGAGACGGTTGATGGTCACGCCCGGTCCGACCTTCTGACCGTCCGGCAACGGTACGAAGGTGTCGGCGTTGGCGGCGCCGGTCGACAGCAGGCCGAAAGCCACGGAGGCGGCTGCGCCGATACCCGCGACACGCGCGGCCCGACGCAAACCGGCAGTCCGGTTCTCGCTCATTGTTCCCTCATCAGTTTTTTTGCGGACAACCCCGACCACCGGGGCTGAAGAGGGCCACTACGGCACAGAACTCGGCAAGAGCAACTATCAAGCGCGCTGCTCATTTTCTTTACAGCCGTAGCTTTGTTGACCCCGAAGAGACTTTAGACACAACAGCTACCGATTGGCAACAATCAGATATAGGGCGCGCCAAAACACGGCGTCCGAGAGGGGGCAAATTCTCAGCAGCCGTGATGAAAGGGAATCTCAACCGTGATGGGGCGGCTTCTGCGCGCGCAGCCAATCATCGGAGGACCGAACGGAATCCGGCTCGGGAGAGCGCTCGTCCGAGGTGGTGGACGGCAGTTCGTCGCCGAAGATGCGCGCGAGCCGGGCGCGTTCGGCGGGGGTGAGACGACGAGACCCCGCCCGGCGCTCGGCCGGACGGGGTGACTCGGGTGAATCGGATGCGCCGGTGTCGGTCATTCCGACAGACCGGACAATTCATCGATGACTTTGCTCGCCAGCGGGCCCAGGGTCGCCATGCCGTCCCGGACCGCGGCGCGCGAACCCGGCAGGTTCACCACCAGCGTGCTGCCCGACACCCCGGCCAGTCCGCGCGACAGGCCCGCGTCCAGCGAACCCGAGGCCAGGCCCGAGGACCGCAGCGCCTCGCTGATCCCGGGCAGCACCCGGTCCAGCACCTCCTCGGTGGCCTCCGGCGTCACATCGCGCGGGGACATGCCGGTGCCGCCGACCGAGATGACCAGGTCGACACCGCCGATCACCGCGGTATTGAGGGCATTGCGGATCTCCACCTCATCGGCCGACACCGACACCGAGGCGTCCACCAGGAACCCGGCCTCGGTGAGTAGCTCGGTGACCAGCGGACCCAGCGAGTCCACTCCGCCATGGGCGGTTCGATCGTCGACGACCACGACAAGAGCACGGCCCGCCACAGCGGCATCGATTTCCATGGTGCTCACCGTAGCGCCCTTGTCCGACAACAGCTCCCATCCCCCGTCGGAGGTGACACGGATCGCCGGTACCGGTTCCCTGCCATTGACACGGTTGCTCATCGTCCGCCCTCCGCGGCTGCCTCGCCGAGGGTGACCTCGACGGTCTTGGGATTCTTGCCCTGGTCGTCGGTGTAGGTCACCTTGACCTTGTCGCCGGGCCGGTGCGAACGCACCCCGGCGATCAGCGAATTGCCCGAGTCCACGATCTGGTCGTCGATCTTGGTGATGATCGCGTTCTTCGGGATGCCCGCCTTGGCGGCCGGGCCGTCGGGCGACACGTCCATCACGCGCGCGCCGTTCACATCGTCCTGTGCCCGCACGGTCACACCGATCTGGGCGTAGGTGGCCTTGCCGTTCTTGATCAGCTCGTCGGCGACGCGGCGCGCGGTGTCCACCGGGATCGCGAAGCCCAGACCGATCGAGCCGCTCTGCGCGCCCGCCGACTCGGCGGTGCCCATGGTGGCGATGGCGGTGTTGATGCCGACCAGCTTGCCGCTCATATCGACCAGCGCGCCGCCGGAATTGCCCGGGTTGATGGCCGCGTCGGTCTGGATGGCGTCGATGACCGTGCCCTGCGAGCCCGGCTCGCCGCTGGTGGAGACCGGGCGGTTCAGCGAGGAGACGATACCGCTGGTCACCGTGCCCGCCAGGCCCAGCGGCGAACCGATCGCCACCACGCCCTGACCCACCTGCAGATTGCCCGACTGACCCAGCTCGATCGGCTTCAGATCCGACTTGCCGGTCACCCGGATGACCGCGATGTCCGAGACCGGATCCGCGCCCACGATGGTGGCGGGAGCGGTCGAGCCGTCATTGAACGCCACATCCATCTTGGCGTTCGGCCCGGCGCCGCTGACCACGTGATTGTTGGTGAGGATCAGGCCGTCCGAGGACAGGATCACCCCGGACCCCTCGCCCTCGGCCCGCGCGCCCGCGACCCGGATCATGACCACGCTCGGCAGCACCTTCTGCGCCACCGCCTGCACCGAACCCTCCGGCGCGGGCGCGGCCTTGCCATTGCCCGCGGGCTGATCGAGCGCATTGCTCACCGTGCCGTGATCGCTGCCGTGCGTGGCCAGCGCGCCCACCGCGCCACCGATGCCGCCGCTGAGCAGCGCCAGCACCACCGCGCCCGCCACCAGACCGGTGCGGCCGGACCGCTTCGGCCCCGGCGCACCGCCGTAGGCCAGGCCCGGCTCACCCGGCACCCCCGGCCCGCCCGGGCCACCGGGCACGGCCGGAATCACCTGCGTCGGATGCTGTCCCGCCGCGTACGCCGGAAACTGCCCCGTCGAATACGCCGGCTGCTGGCCGGTCGCGTACGCGGGCTGCTGTCCCGTGCCGTAGGGCGACTGCCCCACTCCGGCGGGTGGCTGCTGTCCCGCCGCGGGTATCGGCTGCTGTCCGGCCGCGTACCCGGCCCCCGACGCCGCGTACGCCTGCCCGTGACCCGCGGCCGGAATCTCCCCGGTGGCCGGGTTACCGCCGCCGTACTGCTGCGAATAAGGTTGCGCCCCACCGAAAGCCGCGCCGTAGGCGGGACCGCCCTGCGGCGCGCCGGAGCCCGCGCCGGGCAGCACCTGGGTGGCCGGATCGACCGTGCCCGAACCCGGTTGCCCCGCAACGCCATACGCTGTCCCACCCGGACCCCCGAAGGCCGGTGCCGACCCGGCGGGCGGGTAGCCCCAGGCGGCCGCGGACGATTGCTCGCCTGCCGCGGACGACTGCGCACCGCCGGAAGGAGTGGGCGCGTCGCCGCCGGAAACGGGCTGTGCCGCACCGAAACCGGCCGCACCCGGTGTACCGGGCGCACTCGGTGCCGGACCCGCCGCGGGTGCCCCGGAAGCGGGCTGACCGTGCCGGTCCGGGGGCGGGAAAGCGCCGGGAGCGGGGGTGGCGGCCGGACTCGGGGTGGCGGCGAAGCCGTTGAAGGAGTCGACGGCAGGAGTGGCCGGGCCGGCGGGGTCCCGTTTCGGCAGGCCGGACCAGCGCCATGACCAAACTCGGCGCGCACAATCGCCACGAGGCGGTCGTGCGAGCACGCCGCCTCGGGCTCCTTCCGTGAGTACGTCCTGACAGCG
>NZ_JBSGCY010000209.1:0-8228 GCF_053602115.1 Nocardia sp. NPDC004582
CCTGGAGCATCCGCGGGCGCATATCGACGGTGACGAGCTTGCAGCGCTGCTCGTCGTAGCGGTGCCGGCCCGGCTCCAGCGTCCCGGCGCGCCGGGTTCGGGCTGTGCGCCAGCGGGTTCCAGCGGCGAGAATGCCTGATCAGGCTCTGCCGAGCCGGGTTCGACCAGCGGCGCGCCGTCGCGGAGCGGGTCCTCGAGGCCGAGGTCGATGGCGAGCGGATCGCGCAGGGTGGGGGCGGTCTGCAGATATTCCAGTGCCACCCGGGCGAATTCGTTGTCCTGGGTCTCGAGCCATTCGCGCCCGGCCCGCAGGGTGTCGACGAGGTGTCCGCCGACGCCCTGTTCGATGGCGGCGCACAGCGCGTAGTACCCGTAGCCGCGGTAGTCGTCGTGGCCGACGCCCTCGGTGATCAGCAGTTGCGCATATCTGCTTGCCAGGTCGTGTCTTTCGATGTCGCCGAGCAGGGTGCAGGCGGTCATGGCCGCCATCAGCACCTCGGCGTGCTCGCCGTGGGCGCGGCGCAGGTCGATGCAGCGGTCGGCCATGAGGACGGCGCTGTCGGGCAGGTCCTGCTGGGTGGCGGCCTCGACGGCCATGGAGTACATGGTGGCGAGGGTGGCGGGCGGGATGTCGGCCGGGTAGCGGGCCGGGCCGTGTTCGGCCAGGTGCAGGGCCTGGCCGTAATCGCCCGCGGCGAAGGCGGATCGGAAGCGGTAGGAGACGATCCAGCCGTATTCCTTGGGATCGGGGACCCCGGCCAGCTCGTCGTCGAACGCCGACAACCGCGCCAGCGCCTCCTCGGCCCGGCCGGTCTCCAGCATGCCGCTCGCCTCGTTCATCACTTCGACGAACGCATTTCGATCCATGGCCTACTCGCCTTCCCGCATATGTCAGCCCCGGATCGTATGACCGCACCACGACCCCGCGCGGTCACTGAGGTCAAGGTCATAGTTTGACGCCACCCCACATGACCACGCGTTGTCATTCGCGTGGCACGTTGTGTCACAACGGTATTCCCGCACCACGACGCGAACCCGCCTCCCTGCGGGCCACTCTCGCGTCGCGGCCGATCCGTCCGGCCCCCAATCTAACGACAACACACCGAACGAACCCGTAACCACACTCGGCGCGTCTCGCTGGGCGAATATATCCCTGCGCAGGTGACCATGACGAAAACCCTGATCGACATCCCGGACGACCTCATGGAACAGGCCCGCAGGGTCACCGGTGGGGCCACGAGAACCGAGACCGTCCGCACGGCGCTGCGCCCGCTGGTCCAGCAACGTCAGCAGCACGACGCCATCGCGTGGTTCGCCGATGCCGCGCCCTTCCTGACCGAGGCCGAGCAGACCGGGGAGGCCGAGCCGCCGCGGCCGCGATGACCGGCGGCGGAAGTCTCGCGCTGTACCTCGCCGACCACAGCGCGGTCTCCCGTATTCAGACCTGCCCGACGGTGCGTGTTGGCGAGAGTTCACCACCGATTCCCTTGCACCGGAGGAGTTTTGCCATGACCGCCACCGCTCAGCAGCGCGCCGACGGCAACAAGGACATCGTGAACCTGGTGTCGGGCGGGCAGCGTCCGACCGCCGCGTAGCGGCTACGGGAAGGGGAATCGGGGAGGGCTGATCGTCTCTCCCCTTTCAACATATATCGCACCGGGGGGCTTGCGGCAAGGCCCCCATGATGCCGCACAATCGCTGGCCGAGGGCTGCAACCTGCGCGAATGGCGCGCGGGCGGCGGCCGGGGATCGCCGGGCGGAAGGTGTGGTGCTGATGTCGGATCAGGGGTACGAGAACGAACTGCGCTCCGAGCGCGAGTACGTGGCCGGGCTGTACGCGCGGCTGGATGCCGAGCGGGCGCGGGTGCGCGGGCGCTACGGCGAGACGCTGACCGTGCGCGGCAATGCGACCGTGCTGGTGGAGCGCGATGCCGAGGCGCGGGCGCTGGCCAAGGAGATGACCCGGCTCGGGGTGGCCGACAACGGACTGTGCTTCGGCCGCCTCGACAGCGAGACCGGCGAGCACGCCTATATCGGCCGGATCGGCATCTACGACGAGGCCGACGAATTCGAGCCGCTGCTGCAGGATTGGCGGGCCCCGGCCTCGCAGGCGTTCTACACCGCGACCGCGGCGACCCCGGAGCGCATGCGCCGGCGTCGCCAATTCCACACGCGCGGGCGCGACGTGGTGGATTTCACCGACGAGGTGTTCGGCCGGCCCGGGGACGGGGAGCGCGGGGACGCGGCGCTGCTGGCGGCGGTCAACGCGCCGCGGGGCGAGGGCATGCGCGACATCGTGGCGACCATTCAGGCCGAACAGGACCGGATCATCCGCCTCGATCATCCGGGCGTGCTGGTGATCGAGGGCGGGCCGGGCACCGGCAAGACCGTGGTGGCACTGCACCGGGTGGCGTATCTGCTCTACACCCAGCGGGAGCAGATGGAACGCAACGGCGTGCTGGTGGTGGGCCCGAACACGGCGTTCCTGAAGCACATCGGGCGGGTGCTGCCGTCGCTGGGCGAGACCAACGTGGTGTTCACCACCACCGCGGACCTCATGCCCGGTGTGCACGCGGCCGCGGAGGACAGTCCGGACGTGGCACGGCTCAAGGGTTCGCTGGGCATCCTCGAGGTGCTGAAGGCCGCGATCGCGGACCGGCAGCGGGTGCCGTCGGAGCCGGTGTCGCTGGAACTCTCGGATGTGACCGTGCGCATCGGCGCGGATATCGCCGACTGGGCGCGGTCGGAGGCCCGCGAGAGCGGCCTGCCGCACAATCTGGCCCGCGCCACCTTCGTGGAGGTGCTCACCTGGGCGTTGACCGAGCGCGCGATCGCCCGCATCGGTCAGGGCTGGCTGACCCGCGAGGACCGCGAGGCGTGGGAGAACATGCGCACCGACCTGCGCACCGAGCTCGCCGAGCACGAGGGTTTCACCGCGCTGCTCGACGAGCTGTGGCCGGCGCTCACGCCGGAACAGCTACTGGCGGAACTGTTGTCGTCGACCGACCGGCTGCGCGCGGCGGGCGCCGACCAGTCGCTGTGGCGGGCCGACGGCGAGGCGTGGACGGTGTCGGATATCCCGCTGCTCGACGAGCTGGCCGACCTGCTGGGCCGCGACACCTCCGCCGAGGAGGCCGCGGCCGAGCGGGAACGCAAGGCGCAGGCCGCCTACGCCGAGGGCGTGCTGGACCTGCTGGTGAGCCGCGCCGACCACATGGACGACGAGGACCACCTGTTCGCCACCGACATGCTCTACGGCGAGGACCTGGCCGAGCGTTTCATCGAACGCGACACCCGCGAACTCGCCGAACGCGCTGCCGCGGACCGGGATTGGACCTACCGCCACATCGTGGTCGACGAGGCCCAGGAGCTCTCCGCCATGGACTGGCGGGTGCTGATGCGCCGCTGCCCGGGCCACTCCTTCACCGTGGTCGGCGATCTCGCGCAGCGCCGTTCCGCGGCCGGCGCGACCGCGTGGGGCGACATGCTGGATCCCTATGTTCCGGGCCGCTGGCGGTACCGCTCGCTCACCGTGAACTACCGCACCCCGGCGGAGATCATGGCGGTCGCGGCGGCCGTGCTGGCCGACTTCTCCCCCGACGTCACCCCGCCGGAGTCGGTGCGCGCCTGCGGCGTCCAGCCCTGGGCCCGGCAGCTTTCCACCGACGACATGCCGTCGGCCATCGAGGAATTCGTTCGCGACGAGGCCGCACGTGAGGGCACCAGCATCGTGATCGGCCCGCCCGGCATGCCGGGCACGGTCCCCGCCTCGGAGACCAAGGGCCTCGAGTTCGACGCCGTCCTGGTGGTCGAACCCGAGCACATCCTGGCCGACGGCCCGCGCGGCGCCGCCGAGTTGTACGTCGCCCTCACCCGTGCCACCCAGCGCCTGGGCGTCCTGCACCGCGGCCCGCTCCCGCGCGCCCTCGCCGGTCTCTACACGTCGAAGTAGAGCTCGAATTCGTAGGGGTGCGGGCGCAGGTTGATCTCGGCGATCTCGGTGTCGCGCTTGAGGCGGATCCAGGTGTCGATGAGGTCCTCGGTGAACACCCCGCCCTGGGTGAGGTAGTCGTGGTCGGCCTCGAGGCGGTCGATGACCGCTTCGAGGCTCGCCGGGGTCTGGGTGACCTCGGCGGATTCCTCGGGGGTGAGTTCGTAGAGGTCCTTGTCGACGGGCAGGGCGGGCTCGATCTTGTTGGTGATGCCGTCGAGTCCGGCCATCATCATGGCGGCGAAGGACAGGTACGGGTTGCCCGAGGAGTCGGGGCAGCGGAATTCGAGGCGTTTGGCGCGGGCATTGGTGCCGGTCACCGGGATTCGCACGGCCGCGGAGCGATTGCGCTGGCTGTAGACCAGATTCACCGGGGCTTCGTAGCCGGGGACGAGGCGCTTGTAGGAGTTCACCGTCGGGTTGGTGAAGGCCAGCAGGGACGGCGCGTGGTGCAGCAGCCCGCCGATGTAGTGCCGCGCCAGGTCCGACAGTCCGGCGTAGCCGGCCTCGTCGTAGAACAGCGGCGTGCCGTCCTTCCACAGGGATTGGTGCACGTGCATGCCGGATCCGTTGTCGCCGAAGAGCGGTTTGGGCATGAAGGTGACGGTCTTGCCGCCGGCCCAGGCGGTGTTCTTGATGATGTACTTGTAGAGCATCAAATCGTCGGCGGCGGCGAGCAGGGTGTTGAATTTGTAGTTGATCTCGGCCTGTCCGGCGGTGCCGACCTCGTGGTGGCCCTTCTCCAGATCGAATCCGGCCTGTTGCAGATGCGTGCACATGGCGTCGCGCAGGTCGACGTCGGCGTCGTAGGGGGCGACCGGGAAATAGCCGCCCTTGGGCCGGACTTTGTAGCCGCGGTTGGGCGTACCGTCCGGATTGATTTTCTCGCCGGTATTCCAGTCCGCCGACGACGAATCCACTTCGTAGAAGGCGCGGTTCATCGTGGTGTCGTAGCGGACGGTGTCGAAGATGTAGAACTCGGCCTCGGGACCGAAATAGGCGGTGTCGGCGATTCCGGTGGAGCGCAGGTATTCCTCGGCCTTGCGGGCCACATTGCGCGGATCGCGGGTGTAGGCGGCGCGGGTGTGCGGGTCGTGGACGAAACAACTGATATTGAGGGTCTTGGCGGCGCGGAACGAATCCAGTTGCGCGGTGCGCAGATCCGGCAGCAGCAACATGTCGGATTCGTGGATGGCCTGGAAGCCGCGCACCGAGGAGCCGTCGAAGGCGATGCCGTCCTCGACCAGCTCCGGGCCGAACATGCTCGCCGGGATCGAGAAATGCTGCTGGATGCCGGGGACGTCGCAGAAGCGGACGTCGACGTATTCGACGCCCTCGGCGTCGATGAAGTCCTGTACTCCATTGGTGGTAGGGGTGATCACCGCTGCCTCCTCGTGGCCGCGCACGCCTACCCGATCGGACGGCCCGGTCGGGGTCCGGCGGTCCTGTTCGTGGTAACACGATACGTCGCCCGGACACCCGGACGGACCCGAATGAGCTTGTGCACCAAGATCATTCGAAACACCGATCGAGGCATGGCGACCCGCGAGGGATCCGCCGCGGCGACCCGCCCTGCCCCGCTCCCCCGCTTGTGGCACAGTGCACAAATCGCGCGTCGCAGTTCTTCTCGATTGCCACTGGCCCACCCCGCGCTGTGTGGGATCTGCTGGGATCGTGAGTTCAACATCGGCAGCGGGAACGGCCCCGCGCACCATGGTCGAGGCGTTCCAGGCCACCGCGGCCCGCCATCCGGACGCGGTCGCGCTGCGCACACTCGGCGGCGCGGTCTCGATCACCTGGCGCGAGTACGCCGATCGGGTGCGCGCCATCGCCCGCGGTCTCGCGACGCTCGGCGTCGGCCGCGGCGACACGGTGGCGCTGATGCTGACCAACCGGCCCGAATTCCACCTGTGCGACACCGCGATCCTGCACACCGGCGCGACCCCGTTCTCGGTGTACAACACCAACCCGGTGGAGGTGCTGGCCTACCAGTTCACCAACGCGGGCGCCAAGGCCGTGATCTGCGAGGCTCAGTTCGCACCGCAGGTCCGCGCCGCGGTCGCGCGCGCCGCCGAGCAGGGCGCGATCGTGGAGCACGTGATCTGTGTCGAGGAGGCGCTCGCGGGGTGCGTCGCACTGGCGGAGATCGAGGCCACCGCGCCGGGTGAGTTCGACTTCGAATCCGCCTGGCGCGCCGTTGCTCCCGCGGATCTGCTGACCATCGTCTACACCTCCGGCACCACCGGCCCGCCCAAGGGCGTGGAGCTGACCCACACCAATTTCCTCGAGAACGCCCGCGTGGTGGATGAATTCGGTGGCGGCTCCCCCGCCGACCGGGTGATCTCCTATCTGCCCGACGCGCATGCCGCCAATCGCTGGCTCTCGCACTATCTCTCGATCCTGACCGGCTGCCAGATCACCACCTGCCCGGACCTGAAGCAGGTCGCGGCGGCCCTGTCGGAGGTGCGCCCCACGGTGTTCATGGGTGTGCCGCGGGTGTGGGTGAAAGTCAAAGCGGCGCTGGAGGAACGCTTCGCCGCCGAGTCGAGCCCGATCAAACGCCGCCTGATCACCTGGGCGATCGCGAGCGGCCGGGCGCGCGCCCGCGCGGCGTCGGACGGACGCGCCCTGAACGTCGTGGACACCTGGCGGTTCCGGCTCGCGGATCGCCTGGTGCTGTCGGCCGTGCGAGAACAGCTGGGCCTGGACCGGATCCGCATCGCCGTCACCGGCTCCGCCCCGATCCCGCAGGACACCCACGAGTTCTTCCTCGGCCTGGGCCTGCCGCTGTGCGAGGGCTACGGCATGACCGAGTGCACCGCGGGCGCGACCATGGACCGCCCGGCCCGCATCAAGATCGGCACCGTCGGCACCGCGTTCCCGGGTACCGAGATCGCCCTCGCCGACGACGGCGAGGTGCTGGTGCGCGGCGGCAGCGTGATGCGCGGGTACCGCGGCGAACCCGCCAAGACCGCCGAGACCGTGGACGCCGAGGGCTGGCTGCACACCGGCGATATCGGCGAACTCGACGCCGAGGGCTTCCTGCGGATCGTGGACCGCAAGAAGGAGCTGATCATCAACGCGGCGGGCAAGAACATGTCGCCGACCACGATCGAGAACACCGTCACCGAGCACACCCCTTTGGCGGGCACGGTGGTGGCCATCGGCGAGGGCCGCGCCTACAACACCGCGCTCATCTGCCTGGACCCCGATCTGGCCGCGGCGTTCGCCGAACGCCACCAGCTAACCGAGCGGGACATCGCGGCCCTGGCCCGCGATCCGCGCGTGCTGGCCACCCTGCAGGAGGGCATCGACGCGGCCAACGGCAAGCTCTCACGGGTGGAACAGATCAAGAAGTTCGCGGTGCTGCCGGACGTGTGGGCCCCGGGCTCCGACCACCTCACGGCCACCGGAAAACTCAGGCGCAAACCGATAGCTACCACCTACGCCGCTACTATCGAGTCGCTGTACGGGTAGTAGGAGACTTATGCACGCGCGATTACGGGACCGGGCGCTCGAGGAGCTGTACCAACGTGCCGTCGTGGCGCGCGCGGAATTCCCCGCCCTCGCACCGCCCTACCCCAAGCTCCCGGAATCCCTGGTGACCAGCGGTTTCGAGCGCGGCACGGCATTGAATGTGGACCTGTTCTTCGACTTCCTGCGCACCGGCGTCCCGCCCTCGCCCGAGGACACCGCCGAGGTCGTGCAGATCGCGCTGAGCCGCATTCGCGACGGCGAGACCCTCGAGGAAGTCCTGCAGCGCTACAGCCTCGGCGCGGAACTGATCTGGTCCCGGGTGCGCGAGACCGCCCACGGACCCGAACGCGAACTCCTCGACGACGCCGCGATCTCGCTACTGCGCTACGTCACCCTGCTCACCACCCGCATCGCCACCGCCTGCGTGCAGCGCGCCCACGACCCGCGCTGGGAGTTGCTGGAACGCCGCCGCGCCATTGCCGACGCGCTGCTCACCGGCCGCGACCCCGTCGAATGGGCGGGCGAGCCCGCGGTGGCGGTGCCCGACGCGTTCCTGCTCGCCGTCTTCCGGCTCGGATCCGCACGCGGCGGCGACACGAGCGAACTGCGCCACCGCGTCGAAGCCATCCCGGGCGTGTTCCTGCGCCTGGACAGCGGCGGCTGGACAGCCCTGCTGCCGCTGCACTCCGGCGACGACGGCACGGCGACCCTGGCGGCGCTCACCGCACGCCTGCCCGGGCCCGGCCGGCTCGCTCTCGGG
>NZ_JBSGCY010000210.1:0-8167 GCF_053602115.1 Nocardia sp. NPDC004582
GGCCGGTGCCGGCGAGATCGGCGCGCGCGGCCTGCGCGCCGACGCCCAGCGCCCAGTTGGCCAGGGCCTTCTTCACCGGGCTGGCCTCGGTGGCGAGTTTGGCGTCGATGCCGGCCTTGATCTTCTGCCAAACCCGCGGCACACCGAAGAACGCGGTCGGGCGGGCGTCGGGCAGGGCGGCGGCGATCTCGCGCGGGTCGGGCACGCACGTCATCTGGACGCCGGTGAACAGGTTGGCGCAGTGTCCCGAGATGCGGTCGGCCACATGGGCGGCGGGCAGGTAGGACACCGAGCGGTCGTCGAGGCCGACGGTCAGCGGGCCCTCGACCAGGCCCACGATCTGGGCGACCACATTGCGGTGGGTCAGCTCCACGCCCTTGGACGGGCCGGTGGTGCCGGAGGTGTAGATCAGCGTCGCCACGTCGTCGGGCCGCACCGCGCGCCAGGCGGCGTCGAAGTCGAAGTCGGGGTGCGGGGCGGCTTCCACCTCGTCCAGTGTCAGCGTGCCCGCGGCCGAACCCTCGACCAGCACCAGGTGTTCCATGTCCACGCCGGCGGCGCGCACCACGTCCAGGAACGCCGGTTCGGTGA
Source organism: Nocardia sp. NPDC004582 (assembly GCF_053602115.1). Taxonomy (NCBI): domain Bacteria; kingdom Bacillati; phylum Actinomycetota; class Actinomycetes; order Mycobacteriales; family Nocardiaceae; genus Nocardia; species Nocardia sp. NPDC004582. The sequence goes on from NZ_JBSGCY010000210.1 coordinate 592, forward strand.
TGACCACGCGGTTCTCGGCATTGGTGAACAGGTGCGCGATCTGTTCGGGGGAGCTGGTGTTGTAGATCGAGAACGGCGTCGCGCCCAGGTGCAGTGCCGCGGTGTCGACCAGATTGAACTCGGGCCGGTTGGTGAGCATGATGCCCACCGCGTCCCCGCGCCCCACCCCGAGTGCCGCCAGCCCGGCGGCGATCGCGCGCACCCGCTCGCCGTACTCGCGCCAGGTGAACTGCCGTGTGCCCCCCACGGTCCGCAACGCCACCTGTCCCGGACGCAGCGTCAAGGTTTCCTGGAACGCCTCCGGAATCGTGTGGACGGTCTTGCCCGATGCGTGCGCATACCCGATGTCAGTCGTCATAAGCCCTTTTCCCGATAGCCTCTCGCTTCGCCGTCCACCCGCGCGCCCACCAGCGCGAACCTTCGAAGTCCGAGACCACGACCAACCCGATCACGCGATGGCCACGCGTCACCTGTGGCGCGGCTCACTCATCGTAACCAGACTTTCGCGACTGTGTCGCGGGCTACAGGGGCCAGAGTCATGGCCGAAATTGCCAATTCCTTCGCGGGCACGGCGGCGGATACGGCCGGTGAGCGCGCTGCCGGCCTACGGTCAGCGGGTGGGCGGGCGGCCTTCCATCGCGACGACTCGCCCGAGGATGAACCCGGCCGACCCCAGGGCCACCGCCGGCAGCTGCGGCGGGAGGGGAAGGCGGAGAAGCCATGTCACGACCGCCGCCGCCAGGCAACCCAGGCCGGTGAGGAGCCACGCCGTGTTCCTGCGTGTGCCGCGTCCGTGGCGATCGGGCTTCGCGGGTGCGCCGGGGACCTCGTGCAACGCCTCATCGGCTTCGTGAAGAGCCTTGTCCGCCTTGTGCAGGGCCCGGTCCGCGTCGTGCAGAGCATCACCGGCCTCGACGGCCCCGGTGAACGCGACCTCGGTTTTCAGCAGCGCTTCCTCGGTTTCCTGCAAGGCCACTTCGGCCTTGCTGAGTGCCTCGGCGAGTTCGTGCCCACGGATCCGCTGTTTGGCTTCGAGGTAGCGGCGGGCCCGGTCGCTGCGCGGTGGCGTCTCGAGCGGGACTCTGCCGACCGCGAGACCCGCGTCGGTGAGGGCCTGGATCTTGTGCGGGCTGTTGGTCATCAATCGCACCGACGTCAGCTTCAACGTGTCACGCAGATAGCAGGCGGCGGCCTGAAAGCTCCTGGAATCATGTGTCTTGCCGAGCCGCTCGTAGCTGTCGAACGTATCGACGCCCTCGTCTTCGCTCAGGCGCAATCCGCGTGCCTTCACCAGCAGGCCCTCACCCCTGCCCTCCTGCTCGAGATAGACCAGGACACCGACTCCCGCGGCCTGGATCAGGTCCATGGCCAGGCTCAATTCGGGACCGCAGTCGCAGTCGTCGGATTCCAGCGCGTCGCCGTACAGGCAGCGAGAATGCAACCGCACCAACGGTGCTCGGCCCCTGGCACGGGCATCGGCGAGATCGCCGAAGATGAGAACACATCCGGAATCGGCCGCCGCGTCGAGCATCTCCACCCGCACGCGCAGCTCGCGTCCGCGCCGGGTGAGCCAATGTTCGGGCTCGGGAAGTACGGCGGGCAGGGCCTGCGACCGGCGATCCGGCGCCGCAGACAGGGCAGTCGTCATTGTTCTCCTCACAAGTCGATTTCGGGTTGCCGGAGGCCGCTCAGGCGTGGCGGGTCAGCATTGCGACAGGAATGCGGCCGACCGGGTGCGCAGCGGCGAGAACCGTTGCGCACGAAGGTATCCGAAGTGAGTTCGCCGAAACAGCCGGGCACGGCCGACGCGGTGAGCTGTCGGCTCGCGATTCAGGAACGGCCTCCACGTGGTCGAAACGCCGCCGCCGATGACCGATTTCAGCGGGCGCGCGTCGATCCAGCGAACATGGATTCGCACGGCCACACGATAGCGGCTGGATATGATCGGCAAAAGATTCGCCACGTCGCCTAAACGGACCGGTCCGAATAGTTATCCGGTTTGTTCGAATTCGGCGTTATGTCAGGTTCAGCGATCGGGACTACCGGGGTCACATCTGGACATACCATGCTCTGATGAGCTGTGAACCAGCGAAAGGCGTTACAAGACAGGCCATGTGGGCCAGCCTTGATCACGCCAGCCATTGGATTTCACGCAAGGGTGAAGAGATCCGGGTCCGGGTCACCGATCTGCCGACAGACGGCGAGCCCGGGCACATCCTGGCGTTCGGATCCATCGAGGACGGCTGCCTGGTCAGGATTCATTCGCAGTGCCTCTACGGCGAGTCGCTCTCGTTCCAGGACTGCGACTGCGGACCCCAACTCGCGCGCTCGCTCGACCTGATCCAGGCCGCCGGATCAGGAATCCTCGTTTACCTCAAGCAGGAGGGACGCGGCTACGGACTGCTGGCCAAGGCCCGCGGCTACGAGGCCAGTGAGAAGACACGCCTCGACACCTATGACAGCTACCTGTCACTGGGCTACACCGAGGACAAACGCGACTACACCGACGCCGCGCAGACCCTCAAGGCGCTGGGACTGTCGTCGGTTCAGCTGATGACCAACAACCCGCTCAAGCTGCAGGCGGTGCGCGACGCCGATATTCACGCCATCGTCATCCCACTGCGCACCTTGCCGCGCACCAAGCGCGAAGCCGATTATCAGCAGGCCAAACGCCGGCACGGACACTGGCTGCCGACCGGTGAGCCGCCCTGGTCCGCGAATATCTAGGACGCGTCCATGCTCCGGTCGATGGCCTCGCGGGTGGGCATGGAGTCGGGAATGCTCTTCTCGTTGATCGTGCGCGCGGGGATGGCGGCAGCCGCCCATTGGAGGTTGTCGCGCCCGGCCTGCCGGCGCCGGTCGGGGTCGTCGGGGCGGGGTTGGGTCATCAACCGGGCGATGAACGCGGAGACGAACGCCGATGATGCCCCTGGAGAACCAGGACGATCGGTCTGGATTTCGGCGCGCACCGGTTCGGCAGCGCGGTCCTCGGCCGAGTACATCGCGCAGCTGTCGCCCTGCAGAACCACCACGGCACCCACCCCGTGCCGCACCAGTTGGGTAGCGATATCCGCGGTTTCGGAGCCGGGCCGCAGGGCGGCGAGCTCGCCGACCGAAGCGATCAGGTAGTCGACCGTCGCGAGATAGCCGGGAAACCGGTCCGGGAACCGTTTGGGCGGCGGCGTAGCACTGACGAACAGCCACGGTCGCGGCTGCCGGTCGGTGATCGTCGCGGCGACCGCGGTGAGCACTTCGCTGTTCTGCTCGAAGGTCATCAGCACCGCATCGGAGTTGATCAGGGCGCGGGTGATCGGGATATCGGCGATGTCTCTGGCATCGAACCGGATCCGGTCGGCCTTGCCCGCGATGGAGAAGCTGCGGCCGTCCTTGTCGACAGTGACCGCGGCCGTCGGTGTCGGCCCGCGACGCGCACGCACCAGGCTGGTGTCCACGCCACGCTTGTCCAGGTACTCGACGATCAGCTCGGCCGCGCCGTCGTCACCGACGGCCGCGAACAGGCGCGCGTCCACGCCGAGCCGGGCCAGGGCGACCGCACGGTTCAGTCCTTTGCCGCCGGCGTGCTCGGAGAACTCCCCGTAGAGCGACTCACCCGCCGTGGGCAGCACGTCGACGGTGTAGATGCGATCCCAGGCCGCGTCACCGATCACCACCGCGCTCGGACGCGTTGCCGCACCGGGAATTCCATCGGCGCGGACCACGGACTCGAGGGTGAGCCCGCGCGCCAGCGCGGTGAACGCCTCCTCTTCACGGCGACCGCGCAACGCGCGATTGTTGCGGGGCACCTGGACCACCGGCACACCCAGGCGCTCGTGCAGGGCTACCCAGTGCAGGGCCAGGCTGTCACGTCGCTGGCCCAGCTCGGGCCCGTAGAGTTCCTCGGCGACGGCATCGGGCAGCCGCTCGGCGAACATGCGCAGGCTCAGCTCGGCATCGACGATCAGGCGGTCGGCCGGATCCAGACTGGCGGCGATGTAGCGCAGCGCCTCGGGCAGTGCCGTTTTCGGGTCGCAGCCGGTCAGGTGTGCGACACGGCGGACGATCACGAGTCCGAGCAGCGCTCCGAGGTCGACCGAGCGATCACGGTCACCGCCCATGGCCCAGCGCTTACGCAATTGCAGCAGGGTCTCGCGCACGGCGCGCACGTCGTTGTCCTGCGCTGCCGTGTCGGCTCCGCTGCTCGGCTGCATCATCATTCGCCCCAACCATAGGACCGTTCACGTTTGGACGTCGACGGAAACGGCAATCTAATTGTGACAGCGTCAAACTGCGTTTCGGAAGTGCCAAATGCCATCCTGGAATTGGCAAATGAGCGCCGCCCGACCCGATGTCCCGGGAGGTTCCGATGACCGGAGTAGTCACGATCCGGCGGATCCGGCGGCGAGCGCGCCCCGGGTGTGGTGAGCCCGACACCGACCTCCGGGTGAATGTCCAAGTGCGATAGGCGGATTCGCCCGCCCACGTCGCCTCGGCCCACCCGCGTCACACTCGATCCGGCGGTGACGCCTCCTCGTCTCATCGGAGGCCACGATGATCTATCCCAGTACGAGCTCGATCACCAGCAGCGTCACCGGCGAGTGCGCCGAACGACTGCCCCGCCGACCCGAACCCGCGTGGCGCCTCAGCTGGCGCAGGTCGCCGCTGTTGACGCGGGAACAGGCGCTGCTGGCGATGGAACTGACCGAGATCCTGCGCAGCGCTCCCGTTCCCACCGACCCGGCATGGCGGCGCGCCCGCGCGATCGGCGCGGAATTGGGCATCGATCTCGATGACGCGTGTGACACCTTGCGGGCGCGCCGGCGCGAACGGGGGGAGTCATGACCATCTACGCCACCGACGACTGGTCGATGACCAGCGACCTGACCGACGAGAACGCGGTGCGGGTGGCCGACCGCTGGATGCTGGCCTGGCGGTGCAGCTGGATACCGGATCGACTGCTGACCCGCGCACAGGCGCTGGCGGCGATGGTGCTGGCCGAGCTCGTGGCCGCGGACCCGTACCCGCGCGCGGAAGCCGCCCAGGGGCGGATGATCGCCGCCGCGGGCGAGCTGGGGATTCCGTTGGAGCAGGCCCTGTTTCTGCTGTTGCGGCGACGATCGGCGTGACCGACCGACCGAACAGGCTGCGAGGTCGGGGCAGGGTTGATGAGGGGATGGCAGGGCTCGACGCGGCAATCGGCCGCGGCGGGCGAAATACGGTGGGCGGGCGGAGATCCCGCGGCGCGCGCCGACGGCCTTGGGAGGTCTTGGTGACGATCGATATCACGACGCGGGCGATGACCAGCGACATCAGCCCCGAATACGCGCTGCGGGAGTATCGGCGCGGGCAGGTGGTGTGGCGGTTGAGCTGGCTGCCCGCCCGCCACCTCACCCACGAGCAGGCGCGGGCCGGAATGGAATTGGACGAGGTCCTCTCGGATCCGGCCGTCGTCGACGACGAGGCGGCGCACCTGTGGGCCGCCGACCTGGCCACCCGGCTCGGGATCGGGGTCGAACGCGCGGTGATCCTGCTGGCGCAACGACTGGCCGATCGCCTGCACGGGGATGAGTTGCCCGACGAGGAGACCGCTGCGCCGACGGCGGCACTGTCGGGTTGGGGTGCCCCCGGCGGCCACGGCGCGGGTTCGGGTGCGCGGTCACAACACCGGTGGCGATGACCGGACGGCGTTGCGACCGCGAACCGGGTTCAGGCGCGGGCGCGGTGTTCGGCGCCGACGGCTTGGGACAGGCTGGAGTAGCCGTGTTCGCGGAGTTTGGCGGCCAGGCCGCGGTGAATGTGCTTGGCCCAGAAGGGCCCACCGTAGATGAAGCCGGTGTAGCCCTGCAGCAGCGAGGCGCCGGCGAGGATGCGGGCCCAGGCCTGGTCGGGGGTTTCGATGCCGCCGACGGAGATGAGGACCAGTTTGTCGCCGACACGGGTGTAGAGGCGGCGCAGCACCTCGAGGGAGCGGTCGGCGACCGGGGGACCCGACAGGCCGCCGGCGCCGATGGGTTCCACGGTGGCGGCGGGGGTGGCCAGGCCGTCACGGCGAATGGTGGTGTTGGTGGCGACGATACCGGCCAGGCCGAGTTCCACGGCCAGGTCGGCGACGGCGTCGATATCGTCGTCGGACAGGTCGGGGGCGATCTTGACCAGCACCGGGACCGACACCGAGTCCAGCACCGCCTGCAGGATCGGGCGCAGCGAGGCGACGGCCTGCAGGTCGCGCAGGCCGGGGGTGTTGGGGGAGCTGACATTGACGACCATGAAGTCGGCCAGCGGGCCCAGCAGTTTCGCCGAGATCGCGTAATCGGAGGCGGCGTCGGCGGGTTCGACGACCTTGGTCTTGCCGATATTGGCGCCGATGGGGACACCGCCGGGCAGCCGGTGCGCGAGATGCTCGGCCGCGGCGGCGGCGCCGAAGTTGTTGAACCCCATGCGGTTGATGAGCGCCCGGTCCGCGGGCAGGCGGAACAGCCGCGGCGCGGGATTGCCGGGCTGGGCCTGAGCGGTCACGGTGCCGATCTCGGCGTAGCCGAAACCGAGCGGGCCCCACGCGTCGACGCCGTCGGCGTTCTTGTCGAAGCCGGCGGCCAGACCCAGCGGCGCGGGGAAGTCCACGCCGAACACGCGGGTGCGCAGGATCGGGTCGTCGGTCACCAGGACCTTGCCGGTGAGGGCGCGGCCCGGGATGAACCGGGTCGCCAGCTTCATCGCGGCGAAGGCCAGATGGTGGATGCGTTCCGGCGGGAGCAGGAACATCAGCTTCAGCAGCAGGGCGTACAGGCGCTCATACATAGGGGGTTACATCACCGCCTCGGGTGTCGGGGATAGCAGGGGGGTGGTCTTGCGGCGGCGCAGTAACACGCGGCGGCTGCCGTCGGTGTAGGCGCGCACCCGCGAGAGTTCCCAGCCACCGAATTCGGCGTGAATGGACAGTCGCATGGTGGCGGTGACCCTGGTGATGCCCGGTGGCAGCCGCAGGGGCACGTACTCCCATTCGTCGCTGGATTCCTCCCAGCCTTCCGGTAATGTGCGCGATTGATGCGCCGATCGTGAGGCCCGAGCCATCACTGCCCTCTCTTCCGCTGGTCCGCGCCGATCCGCTGCAGACCGTCGCCGGTCGCGGATCCCACGAACAGGTCACCGGTGCGGGCATCGACGGTCGCCGAGTTGGGCTGGCGCACCGTCGGGTAGCGCCCCACCTCTACCGGTATACCCGTCGACAGCTCGTAGCCGACGACTTCGTTGCTGCCTGTCAGCGTCACCCACACGGTCTCCGACCGCTGATCGTAGGCGAGTGCGTAGGGCGAAGAGCCTACCGGGAAACGCTGGTGCAGGACCAAAGGATCGGTGGTGTAGACCAGCAGTTCGGCTCCGGCGGTGTCGGTGACCAGGCGGCGGCCGAAGTGGTCGCCGATCATGGTGGTCGCCCCGTCGCCGGCGCGCAGGGCCAGGCCGAGCTTGTGGGCGTCGAGGTCGAGCGCGCACGGCCAGAACGTGGCCATCAACGCGACCGAGGAGAACTCGTACTTCGGCTGGCCGCTGTGGATCGTGGTGTCGGTGGCCGTCGTCCTCA
>NZ_JBSGCY010000211.1:0-8119 GCF_053602115.1 Nocardia sp. NPDC004582
TACCTCGGCCAGGGCCGCCGCGCCGGCGGCACTGGAGAGGTAGGCGATGTCGTCGCGAGTGAAGGCGTAGCCCACGGGTTTTCGTGGAGTCGGCCAGTTTGGCGGCGGCCCGGCGGCGCAGGCGCACGGTTTCGACCAGGGCCGCGGACCGCTCGCCGTGCCCGCGGCGGATGCGCTCCAGATCCTTCAGGAGCGAGGCGGAGGACAGCGCGAAATCGCCTACCTCGGCCAGGGCCGCCGCGCCGGCGGCACTGGAGAGGTAGGCGATGTCGTCGCGAGTGAAGGCGTAGCCCACGGGTTTTCGTGGAGTCGGCCTACTTGGCGGACGCGCCGGGCTTCACGCCGGTGATCATGGCGTTGTAGAAGAACTGGCGGGGCACCACGTGGCGCAGCACCTTCTCGTCGAGGGCGGAGAACGCCAGCCACGCCTTGTACTGGGCCATGCGGTAGCCGATGGTCAGCTTCTCCTCGGGCACGGCGGCCTCGAAGGTGCGCACCGGCCAGCCCCACAGGGCGGCGGCGAATTCCTCGGTCTTGGCCTGCACCTCGACCGCGCCCGCGCTGCGGGCCATCCGCTCCAGGTCGGAGGGGTCGAAGGTGTGCAGGTCGACGACGGCCTCGAGGGCGGCGGCGCGCGAGGACTCGTCGAGCTCGGACTGCGGGCGACGCCAGCCGCTCAGGAACGGCAGCTTGGTGACCGTGGTGGTGACCTTCCAGGTGACCTGGCCCAGGCGGCGCGCGTAGATATTGCCGATGGTGGTCGGCTCACCGGCGAAGACGAAGCGACCGCCCGGCTTCAGCACGCGCAGGCACTCCTTGAGCGCGAGTTCCACATCCGGGATGTGGTGCAGCACGGCGTGGCCGACGACCAGGTCGAAGGTGTCGTCCTCGTAGGGGATGGTCTCGGCGTCGGCGACGCGGCCGTCGACATCGAGGCCCAGGTTCTGGCCGTTGCGGGTGGCGACCTTGACCATGCCCGGCGACAGGTCCGTGACCGAGCCGCGCTCGGCCACGCCCGCCTGCATCAGGTTCAGCAGGAAGAAGCCGGTGCCGCAGCCGAGTTCGAGGGCCCGCTCGTAGGGCAGCTCGGTGCTGGGCGCGACGGCGTCGAAGCGACCCTTGGCGTATTCGATGCAGCGCTCGTCGTAGGAGATCGACCACTTGTCGTCGTAGGTCTCGGCTTCCCAGTCGTGATACAGGACCTGGGCGAGCTTATTGTCGCTATACGCGGCCTGGACCTCGGCCTCGGTGGCGTGCGGGTTCGGCGCGGGGTCTTCAGGACCAACTGTCATGCAGGCAAGCCTAATGAATAGCCCGGTGAGCGGTGTTATCGGGCCACTGAACGACCGGTGAACGGGGTCGCATCCGGACCGTCGACCAAATAAGAACGTGTTCCAACCTGCTGATCTTCGGTTCCGAACAGGTCAGCCCACTCGCGGCGGGCCCGATCATGACCGTGCGTACCGGCCTCGAAGACCCGTTTCGCGGCCGCGATCGCCGCACCCGGACCACCCGCGAACTGCCCCGCCCAGCGCAGTGCGGCGGCGAACACATCGTCGGGCGCGACCACCTCGTCGACCAGGCCCAGCGCCGCGGCCTCCTCCGGATCCACGAAGCGGCCGCTGTACACCAGATCCTTGGCGTGCGACGGCCCGATCAGCAGGCTCAGGCGGCGAATGCCCGCCAGCGGGATCAGCCCGGCCTTGATCTGCGGCAGGCCCAGTTTCACGTTGTCGCCGATGACGCGGCGATCCGCCGCCAAGGCCAGTTCCAGCCCCGCGCCCAGCGCGTAGCCGCTGATGGCCGCGACCATCGGCTGCGGCAGCCGGGCCAGGCAGCCCAGCGCCGACTGGAAATCCGCCGCCATGGCCCGCGCCTGCTCCGGGGTGAGCCGGGCCAGCTCGGCCAGCTCGTCGCCGGCGCTGAACACCCGCGCGTCGCCGTAGACCACCACGGCCGCGATCGACGCGTCGGCCGCGATCTCCTCGGCGGCGGCCGCCAGCTCGAGCGCCACCTGCAGATCGATCAGATTCATCGGGGGGCGGGCGATGCGGAGCACCGCGACACCCTCTGCCACGCCCCGGTCCACGGTCACGAATTCGGCCACAGCCGACCACCCTACTTCGGGCGGTGGGTATGGTGTCCCTCCGCCCGTGCGGGCGTGCTCGATCGTGGAGTTCTTATGCGTGACATGTGGTGCCCCAGCTGCGATTCGACCCTGCCGGTCGTGGCGAGCCGATGCCCCTTCTGCTCGGCGGAGCGCCCGCCCGAACCCGAACCCGAACAGCCGCCCTCGTATTGGCTGCGGGTGTTCGTGGTGGCGCTGGTCCAGGTCGGGCTGCCGGTCGCGGTCGGAGTCGGGATCCAGGCCCACGTGGTGGCCGCGGCGGCGGCGCTCGGGTTCGCGGTGAGCGCCATGCTGTGGAGCCTGGTGTGGGCCGCGGCCACGCCGCAGCACTGAGCCCGCTGAGCTACTCCGGCCGCTGCGAACCGCGGATGCGGGCGTTCTCCGGCAGTTCCGCGAAATAGCGGTCCGCGTCCGGGAAGGCCAGCGCCGGGCCCTCGGCCTCGGGATCGTAGACCGGCATGATCGGCACGATGGCGCGCTCGGCGGCGAGAATCTCGGCGGTGGAAGCGAATTCGCCCAATGCGGCGAGCTGGGTCCAGGTGGGCGGCAGCAGCACGTCCAGACCCTCGTGCCAGCGGTCGATGGCCTCGGCGGGCGTGCACCAGGTGACGACCTCGGCCTCGGAGGTGGCGCCGTCGGCCAGCTGGCCCTGCGGCAGCACCGCGACGAAGAAGCGGGTGTCGTAGCGGCGCGGCTCGATCACCGGGGTGATCCAGTTGTCCCAGGGGCGCAGCAGGTCGGCGCGCAGCACCAGGTTCTCGCGGGTGAGGAATTCGGCGAAGGACAGTTCGCGGCGTTCCAGCTGCCCGCGCGCCGCGGCGTAGACGGCGGTGTCGGTGACCACGGTGTCGGCGGTCGGACCCGCCAGCAGCACGCCGCATTCCTCGAAGGTCTCGCGCACGGCCGCGCAGACCAGCGCCTGCGCGCGGCCCGCGTCGATGCCGAATCGCTCGGCCCACCAGGCGGCTTCGGGTCCGGCCCAGTCCAGGGCCACCGACGCGTCGGAGGGGTCGACGCCGCCGCCGGGGAAGACGGTCATCCCGCCCGCGAAGGCCATGCCGCCGACCCGGCGCTGCAGGAACACCTCGGGCCCGTGCGCACCGTCGCGCACCAGCATGACCGTGGACGCGTCCTTGACCGGGCGCGCGGCGGGCTGGGATCCGGGCTCTGCAACTGTCTCGCTCACATTTCGCACCATAACCCTTACCCGAGCGAAATAACATCGGCCCGAATTCACTCGGTCACATGGACTGATCCGGTGCGGGTCTCGATGACGGGCGGCCCGGCGGGATCCGGATGCCGGGTCCAGGTGCCCTCGATTCTGCCGGTGCGGTAGTTCTGCACCTGGCTGACCACCGCCCCGGCATCGTCGGTCCAGGTAACCAGGAAGATGCCCGCCTCGATCGGCGCGACGGCGACCGGGGTGCTGGTCCGGCGTCCGGTATCGGCGGCGGTGTAGGTCACGCTGCGCCCGTCGGCGGCGAAGGTGATGGTGCCGCCCGAGCCGGTGTCGTAGGTGAGCTGCACCGTCTTGCCGTTCAGGTCCGCGGGCACCGCGGCCTTGCCGAGGGTCGCCGCGGCGTGCGACTTCGAAACCTGCTGGGGGGCCGGTGGATCGGCCACGCAGCCGGTGGCGGCGAGGGCTACGGCGAGGACCGCGAGCGCGCCGGTGCCCCGGGCCGCGATGGGGCCGACACCCCGGTCTGCGATGGCACCGATGGTCCGGCCCACAGCCAGCTCCCTCCGTCAGCGGCAGTTGCGGACAGTTTGCCCGGCATTGCCGAAGGACGCAATCGCAGCGCGCCGAGGTTCGCGAGACAGGTTGCGGGAGGTCATTTCACGGCATGCGGCTCCGGATCCGAGCCGTTGCCGCGCCGTCCGTCAGCGGTTGCGGTGCCGCCCGAAACGCTGGCTGCGGCGCGCGAAGTAGCGGCCGTCGATGCGGTCGAGCTGGATCGACTGCCGGAACGCCTCGCTCAGGTTCTCCGAGGTGAGCACGTCGGTGAGCAGACCCTGCGCGACCACCGCGCCCTCGTTGAGCAGCAGCCCGTGGGTGAAGCCCGGCGGGATCTCCTCCACGTGGTGGGTGACCAGCACGGTGGCGGGGGCGTCCGGGTCGGCGGCCAGGTCGCCGAGACGCTCGACCAGTTCCTCGCGGCCGCCCAGATCGAGGCCGGCGGCCGGTTCGTCGAGCAGCAGCAGTTCCGGATCGGTCATCAGCGCGCGGGCGATGAGCACGCGCTTGCGCTCGCCTTCCGACAGGGTGCCGTAGGTGCGGTCGGAAAGGTGTTCCGCGCCCAGGCTTTCCAGGATGTCGATGGCCCGGTCGGTGTCCATGTCGTCATAGCGTTCGCGCCAGCGGCCCATGACCGCGTAGCCCGCCGAGACGACGAGATCGGCGACCTTCTCGTCGATCGGCACCCGGCTGGCGATGGCGGCGGAGGAAATACCGATGCGCGGGCGTAGTTCGTTGATGTCGACGCGGCCCAGGGTCTCGCCGAGCAGATTGGCGGTTCCGGAGGTGGGGTGCATCTCGGCGGCGGCCATCCGCAGCAGTGAGGTCTTGCCGGCGCCATTGGGGCCGAGCACGACCCAGCGCTCGTCCAATTCCACCTGCCAGGTGACCGGACCCACCAAGGTATGTCCGGAACGTCGGACGGTGACGTCGCTGAAATCGATGAGCAGATCGGGATCCGGTTGCGGCACGGGGTCCATCTTGGCCCACCACCCTGGACGATCGTCAACGTGGTGGCTGAATCCGGGGCGTGTCCTCTCCGGAAGTGCGGGGACGATAAGCGATTTCACGGGTGCGCGTATCGAATTCCAATAGGTCGCGTTCCGGCTCGCGAATTCCCCGATCCCGGGCATCGGCCCTGGTGGAGCGGAACATGCGTGCCAGGATCAGTGCCACCGGGATCGAGAGCACCGCCCACACGATGAGAACAACCAGCAATGTTGTCATTTCGTGGTTTCCTTTCGAGGAAACTCGTGAATCGATCCTGGACCACCCGGTCGGGGAAGTCGATACGCGCTGCCCATATGGGTCACCGCGCCGACCATTCGGTTTCGCTAGTGCGCCATTCGCGGGCGTCGCCTCCGTGCCATCCGACCTACGGCACCGCGATCACGGTCATCGACCCCGGGGCCACCTCCGTGAACCCGGCGTCGCGCACCGCCACCGCGTCGCCCCGGGCCACCCGCCGTCGCAATTCCGCCCAGTGGCCCGGATCGGCCTCCGCGACGGTGCACCGAAACCCGGTGGCGGCCCACGCATACGCTTGCCGCACCGGTAAGGCGCCTGCCAGCAACATGCTGGCATGCCCTACCTGTGCCGCTGCCTTCCCCACAGTCATACCCAATTCCGAGTCCACCCATAGCACCGGGAATTCCGGATCGATCGCGATGTCCGGTTCCTCGGGCAACTCGGTTCCGCTGATCTGGAGCCGCCGGATCCGCGGATCCACGTCCCCCACCGGACCCGGCACCAGCGCCCGCGCCTGCGCGCCCCCGAAATCGACTGTGACGCCGTCGACTTCCTGCGCCGCCAGCCACTGCGCGCCGCGCGCCCGCCGCGCCACCTTCCGGATGCGCGAGCGCTTCCAGGTCAGGTAGCGCTCCTCCCACTCCCCGCCCGGCCCGACCCGCTCGTCCAGGCACAACGCGACCACCGCGGAGGCGGCGGCCGCCAGCAGCGCCGACCGCGCGGGCGGATCGTGCTTGGGAATGTGCAACACCATCTGCATGGCCTGGACCAGAGCCGGATCGGCGGGATCGCCCCCGCCGCCGTAACCCCTCGCCAGTTCCGCGTGCCTGGCCTCGAAACCGGCATCGACGGTGGATCCAACGCTCGACACAACCACTCCTACAACGACGTTCTAACGCACCGTCAGGTTCACGGTGAACCGCTTGGCGGGCTCCCCGCCCTGTTCCCAGGCCCGCATGTACGCCAGGCTCAGCGTGGTGGAGCCGGGGGCCACGGCCACGAAGTTCAGCACCGACTTGCCGCCGACGCCGACCTTGCCGTCCGGGTTGGGGTCCGGCTCGTACTCCGGTGAACCGTTCTGCTTCACCACGTTCTGGTCCAGCTCACCGGGCTGCCAGCCGAATCCGGTGGTCGGATTGGCCTCGAGGGTGACCACCAGGCCCTGTCCCACGGCCAGACTCACCGTCGTGCCGTCGGCGTCCGCGCCGATCCGCAGCGCCGCGTGCACGGCGGTGGTGCCCGCGGCGCTCGTCGCCGAAAGCGGCTGCGCCTCGTTCGGATTGGTGGTGCCACAGGCGGCCAGCGCGAGGCCGGCCGTCAGCAGCATCAGCGGCATACGCACGCGCACACGGACTCCTTCGGTCGTGACCGGGTTCCCGACCACGGTACCGAGAGCGGAGCTGTGGGTGGCGCAACCGAATTGGACGCGTTGCGGCGACCGGGCCGGCTACCGCGGCAGCGGCACCCGGCGGATCCCGCCGTCGCGGGCGTCGGCGGCCTCGACCTCGTCACGGGTGACGCCCAGGATGAACAGCACCGCGTCCAGGAACGGATGCGACAGCGCGGCGTCGGCGACCTCGCGCAGCGCGGGCTTGGCGTTGAACGCGATGCCCAGTCCGGCGGCGTTGAGCATGTCGATGTCGTTGGCGCCGTCGCCGACCGCGACGGTCTGCTCCATGGCCACGCCCGTCTCGGCCGCGAACCGGCGCAGCGCAACGGCTTTCGCGGCCCGGTCCACGATCTCGCCGGTGACCGCGCCGGTCAGCTTGCCGTCCCGGATCTCGAGGGTGTTGGCCTGCACGAAGTCCAGTTCCAGTTCGTGCGCGAGCGGCTCGATGACCTGACGGAAGCCGCCGGACACCACACCGCAGCGGAAGCCCAGGCGGCGCAGGGTGCGAATGGTGGTGCGGGCGCCGGGGGTGAGCTCGATGCGCTCGGCGACCTCGTCGATGACCGAGGCGTCCAGCCCGGCCAGGGTGGCCACGCGCTGGCGCAGCGATTCGGAGAAGTCGATCTCGCCGCGCATGGCGGCCTCGGTGACCGCGCGGACCTCGTCCTCGACACCGGCGTGCGCGGCCAGCATCTCGATGACCTCGCCCTGGATCAGGGTGGAGTCCACGTCGAACACGATGAGCCGCTTGGCCCGTCGCGCCAGCCCGGCCTTCTCGACCGCGACGTCCACGCTCTCCTTGGCGGCCACCGCCGACAGCGCGGTGCGCAGCTCGGTCTCGGTGTCCGCGTCGGCGGCGGGCACGGTCACCAGCAGTTCCAGACCGGTCACCGGGTAGTCGGCGATGCCGCGAATGGAGTCGATGTTCACGCCCTGCGCGGCCAGCTTGCGCGCGATGGCGCTGAAGGCGCGGGCGGTGACCGGCGAACCCAGCACCACGACCGCATGGGTGGACAGCTTGGCGCCCGACACGGCGCTCGCCCCGATCTCCACGTCCACGTCCATGCCGATCGACGCCATGGCGTCCTCGAGCTGATCCTGCAGCGACTCGGGATCGGTGGGACACGACACCAGCACGCCCAGGGTGAGGCGGCCCCGGATGACGACCTGCTCCACATCCAGCAGGCTGACCCCGTTATTGGCCAGCGCGGCCAGTAGCACCGACGTGACGCCCGGCTTGTCGGGTCCGGTGACCGTGACCAGAACCGTCGTGTCAGACGCGCTCAATCGATGACTCCTTGTCCCTGCGACAACGTGGCCCGCCCGACATGCGGCGGCAGCTCATTCTGTCAGGTCGGCGTCGGCGGGACCGCGCCGACGTCCGCCCACGGTGGCGGGCATCACGTCGGCGGCGCTCAGCGTCCGTCGCGTTCCCCCGCGACCGGGTCCGGTCGCCGCCGGGTCAGTCGCCCTCCCGCCCGAGCAGGCGGGCGGCGCCGGACCCGAGTTCGCGCAGGATCTCGGCGACCGGCCGCACCGCGGTGACCAGCCCGACCCCCTGCCCCGCGTCGACCGGAGCGATGCGCGGATCGTCGGCGGCATTGGCGGCGGCCAGCTC
>NZ_JBSGCY010000212.1:0-8021 GCF_053602115.1 Nocardia sp. NPDC004582
GCTGGGTCGCACGGCGCCTGACCAACCTGCATCCGATGGACTACTACTACGGCTGGGGTTCGGTCGTCTTCACACCACCCCGATCCGCCGCCCGGACCCGGCCGGCGATCCGGCCGCTCCGACCGGGGATCAGGCCGTCTCCGGCTAGCCTCAGAGACTTTTCAGAATTGGCTCATCGACCTCCTAGAGGGGTCGTTTAGCGTCGGTCGGGCGCGCGGGAATCCCGCGCGACCCTGTCGCTGTGCCTACTGAGAAGAAGGTCGCTGTATGAGCTTCGTCCGTAATCGTCGTGCCGGTGTGCTCTTCGGAGCCGGCGCGGTCGCCGCCGTCGCCCTCGCCTTCGCGCCCGCCACCGCCTCCGCCTCCCCCGCGGATCTGGTTGCGCCGCTCCTGAACTCGACCTGTTCGTTCACCCAGGTGGA
This sequence comes from Nocardia sp. NPDC004582, assembly GCF_053602115.1. Classification (NCBI taxonomy): domain Bacteria; kingdom Bacillati; phylum Actinomycetota; class Actinomycetes; order Mycobacteriales; family Nocardiaceae; genus Nocardia; species Nocardia sp. NPDC004582. The sequence goes on from NZ_JBSGCY010000212.1 coordinate 423, forward strand.
CGCCGCCCTGCACGACAAGTCGCCGGCGCTGGCCCAGTTCCTGGACCAGAACCCCGGCTACAAGGCCGAATTGAAGGCCAAGTTCGACCTCTCCCCCGCCGAGCGGCAGGCCGAACTCGATCAGTACCTGCGCGACAATCCGGACGCCGCCAACCAGGCCGCGGCCGACCCGCGCGCCGGGGGCATCGCCGCCGCCATCCAGCAGGTGGCCGACTCCTGCCACAACTACTAGGCGCGGAGAGGTGGAGCCTGAGTAGCGGCTGCCAGAATGGAGCCCGTGGTCGAACGCGGTGAGGTACCCACTGTCCTGGTCGTCGACGACGATGAGGATGTGCTCGCATCGGTCGAGCGCGGGCTTCGGCTGTCCGGTTTCCGGGTGGTCATCGCCCGGGACGGGGCGGCCGCCCTGCGCAGTGTCAATGAATTCGCCCCGGACGCGGTCGTGCTCGATATGAACATGCCGGTCCTGGACGGGGCGGGCGTGGTGACCGCGCTGCGGGCCATGGGCAACGAGGTGCCGATCTGCGTGCTGTCGGCGCGCAGCTCGGTGGACGACCGCATCGCCGGACTGGAGTCGGGGGCCGACGATTACCTGGTCAAACCGTTCGTGCTCGCCGAGTTGGTGGCGCGGATCAAGGCGCTGCTGCGGCGGCGCAGCGACGCGCCGGCCTCGGCGATCCCCGGCGCGATCACCGTGGGGCCCTTGGAAGTCGACGTCGCGGGCTATCGGGCGCTGCTGCACGGCGCCGAGATCGAGCTCACCAAGCGCGAATTCGAGCTGCTGTCCACGCTGGCCCGCAGCGCCGGGGTGGTGCTGAGCCGGGAACGGCTGCTGGAACTGGTGTGGGGCTACGACTTCGCGGCCGACACCAATGTCGTGGACGTGTTCGTCGGATATCTGCGGCGCAAGCTCGAGGTCGAGGGCACCCCGCGCCTGCTGCACACCATCCGCGGCGTCGGATTCGTCCTGCGGGCGCCCAAATGACCGCCGCGGCGGGCCCTTCCGCGCCCGGGGGCGCCCGCCGCCGCTGGTCCTACACGCTGCGGGTGCGCGTCGCCGCCGCCGCGGCGCTGGGCGCGACCATCATCGTGGCCATCCTGAGCTGGATCACCATCTACGCCATCGGCCGCAGCAATATGGCCCAGGCCGATCAGCAGTTGTCGATGGTGTCGCGGCTGGTGCTGATCCAGCCGGTCTTCGCGGTCAATGTGGTCGACATCCTCGCGCCCAACAAGGAAATGGCGCTGACGGTGCGGATGAACGACCGGGCGCTGGCCAGTACGCCGGTGAAACTGCCCGTGCTGCCGGTCGGGAATGCCACCGTCACCGTGGACGGCAACGCCTATCGGGTGCTCACCACCACCGAGGCGCAGCCCGCGGGACAGGTTGTGTCCCTGGGTATTCCGACCAACCAGACCGAGAAGACCATCAACGAGCAGCGGCGCTGGGTGTACCTGGCGGCGGCGCTCGCGGTGACCGCGTCGGCGGGGCTGGGCTGGTTGTTCGGCGGGCGCGCGGTGCGGCCCATCGTGAAACTCACCCGGGACCTGGACGAACGCGCGCCCAGCGGCGATCCGCTGATCCCGCTGGACGGATCCGGGGTGAAGGAGGCGGACAAGCTGGCCGAGGCGGTCAACACGCTGCTCGAGCGGGTGGACCAGGCGCAGGCCGAGACCGCCACCGCGCTCGAGACCGCGCGCGACTTCGCGGCGGTGTCCGCGCACGAACTGCGTACCCCGCTCACCGCCATGCGCACCGACCTGGAGGTCCTGAGCACCCTGGACCTGAACGAGGAGCAGCGGCGCGAGATCCTCACCGACCTGCAGCGCGGCCAGAACCGGGTGGAGACGACCCTGGCCGCGCTGGAACGACTCGCCGCGGGCGATCTCACCAATGACGGCGATCACGTGCTCACCGATGTGGGCGAATTGTGCGACGCCGCCGCGCAATACGCCATGCGGCACTTCCCGCGGCTGACGGTGCGCATCGACACCGACGCCGAGCTGGTCACCCGGGGCCTGCCCACCGGCCTGCGGCTGGCCGTGGACAACGCGCTCACCAATTCCGCGCGCCACGGCGGGGCCACCGAGGCGCTGGTGACGGCGCATCGGGTGCCGGGCGGGCGCATCGTGATCACCGTCGACGACAACGGCCGCGGCCTGCCCGCCGACGAGCGGGAGCAGGTGTTCGCGCGCTTCTTCCGGGGCAGCCAGGCCACCAAGGGCGGGTCCGGACTGGGCCTGGCGCTGGTGGCGCAGCAGGCCCAATTGCACGGTGGCCGAGCCTATTTCGACGACGGCCTGCTGGGCGGGGTGCGGCTGGTGCTGGAACTCCCGGATCGTTCGGCGTGGCCGCCGCCACCCGCGCGGATGTGAACGTACCGGTCTTTACCGAACTCTCAGACATCCATCAGAGCCACGGACATAGCGGGCCTCTACGGTCTGAATCGTGTTCGGAAAACGCTCTCGCTGGCTCCTGATCGTCCTGCTGCTCGCCGCCGCCGTCGCGGCGGGCGTCGTCGGCATCGGCCGCCTGCGGGCCGCGCCCACCGCCGTCGCGCTCGTCAACGGCGATTCCGGTCCGCTGGGCGCGCGCATCGCGAAGGACCTGCGGGCCAGTGGAATCCGGCACTGGGAGGTTGTCGACGAGGCGAGCGTCAGCGACTACGCCGCGGTGATCACGCTGCCCGCCGACCTGACCGCCGACATCAACTCCCTGGTCACCGATAAGCCGAAGAAGGCGCAGGTCACCGTGGCCACGCACGACCGCGCCGACCCGAACCTGGTCAATGACGCGGTGACCGAGGTGACCAAGAAGGTCAGCGCGGCGGGACTGGACACCCTGTTCTCGACCATGAACAGCGCGCGCCTGCAGGTGTCGCAGATCGCCGGGACCTCCGGCATGCTGAGCGCGGGGGTGCAGGCCGCCGCGGACGGTGCGCAGCAGTTCTCCGGCGGCGCGGACCAGCTGACCGATTTCCTGGCCCAGGCGAAAGCCGGTGCGGGGCAGCTGACTTCGGGAATCGACGCCCTGAACGCCACCCTGTCGGCGGCGACCACGCAGGCGAATCAGCTTGCCACGGCGCTGGATTCGACCGGTGTCACCCTGTGGCAGGTCTCGCAGGCGGCGAGCGCGCTGTCGGGCGGATTGAATGTGGTGGTGCCGTTGCTGCAGGGGCTGCCGGTGGCCGGGGATCCGCAGGTGGCGAGTGTGATCACGCAGCTGCAGGGCCTGCGCACCATCGCGAATCAGGCAGATGTCCAGCTGAGCGGCTTCGCGAATCTGACAGGCACGCAAGTCACTCCGGATACCAAGGTCGGGCAGTTGTTGCGCGACGCGGCCGGACGGCTGAATGACGCAAGCGCCCAGTTGAATCAGGGCGCGTCGCTGGCACAGAGCATTCCCGCGATCGCCGATCAGGCGGGCGCCCAGCTGGTCACCGCGATGCAGGCGCTGACCGGTGGTGTGGCCCAATTACAGTCCGTCACCAAGCTTTTGAACAATCAGGCCAGCCAGGCCATGGGCTCACTCCCCCAGCTCGGCGTACCCCAGCAGACCGTGATCGCCGCGGCCCTCACCGACCCCGTGGACATCATTCGGAGATAACGTTCGCAAACAATCAGCAACGATCGGCGGTTCGCCGGAGTACACTGTGCCCGAATTGCTCTAATCGACCCGTTTCGTGAGCTCGTCCGCTTCATCCGCACCTCGGCTCCACTCAGCGCCGGTATCGGAGAGGAAACGATCGTGAGCATGCTGATCGCCGCACACGACATGTACGGCACGGTTCTCGCCCAGCTCGGCAATCCCACCGCGGAAACCCCGCCCATGGCGGACAAGATGATGAAGATGTTCCGTTACTTCACGTGGTTCACCCAGATGTCGGGCATCGCGGCCATCACCTATGGTGGCGGGCGCTTCGCCTGGGAGAAGTGGGGCGGTGGCTCGGCCTCGCCCAAGATGGTCGCCAACGCGATGCTGGGCGGCGCGACCGCCACCAGCGCGGGAACCATCATGAATGCCATCGTCGGCTAGCGATTCGGGAGACAATGCGGGGGCCATACCCCCGCATCCTCTTGGGGAGGAACCGATGACCTACGGCAACGATCCCTACTCTCAGCAGCCGCAGCAGCCGGGCTTCGGGCAGCAGCCACCCGGATACGGGCAGCAGCCGCCACCTGGGTACGGGCAGCAGCCGCCTCCCGGATACGGCCAGCAACCGCCCGGCGGCTTCCCCGGGCAGCCCGGGGGCTACGGCTACCAGCCGGTCTACGCCGCCTATCCCACGCCGCCCTATGCCAGCTGGGGCGCGCGGGTCGGCGCCTACCTGATCGATCGGCTGATCGTGTTCGTGCCCGCGGCCATCTTCTATACGCTCGGCTTCGTCATCGGATTCAAGGACGCCGACTGCGTCACCGAGCAGACCGACACCTCCTACAGCACCAACTGCTCGGGCGGGCTGTCGGGCGCGGGCATCGCGCTCATCGTGGTCGGAGCCCTCATCGCCTTCGCCGGCGCGCTCTGGCTCATCTACCGGGAGGGCACCACCGGCCAGACCCCCGGCCGGAAGATGCTCAACATCAAGCTCGTTCGCGAAGCGGACGGTCAGGTCCTGGGCTTCGGCATGGCCTTCGTCCGCCAGCTCTGCCACGTCGTGGACAGCCTCGCCTGCTACCTGGGCTGGCTGTGGCCGATCTGGGACGCCAAACGGCAGACCTTCGCCGACAAGATCATGAGCAGCATCGTCGTCAAGGTGTGAGTACCGAGAACAATTCCGAGTACCCGGAACAACAGTGCCCGCCGCGCGGAATGCGCGGCGGGCACGTGTCTTTCAGCGACCTGATAGGCGTCAGTTCACGACGTCCAGCAGGTCGATGACGAAGACCAGGGTCTTGCCGGAGAGCTGGTGGCCGCGACCGGCCTCGCCGTAGGCCAGCTTCGGCGGAATGGTCAGCTGGCGACGGCCGCCCACCTTCATGCCGGGAATGCCGTCCTGCCAGCCCTGGATCAGGCCGCGCAGCGGGAAGACGATCGACTCGCCGCGGTCCCAGGAGGCGTCGAACTGCTCGCCGGTGTCGTACTCGACGCCCACGTAGTGGACATCGACGGTGTCGCCGGGCTTGGCTTCGGTGCCCTCACCCACGACGAGGTCCTTGATCACGAGCTCGGCGGGGGCGGGGCCGTCCTGGAACTCGATTTCCGGCTTACTGCTCATCGGCTGTCCTCTTCGATAGGGGATCGGAACTTGATCTACCCTATGCCCCGCACCGTGCCCCGCTCATTCGACCGCCCCGAGCGGAGGCGAAAATGGGCGCGTGGCCGAAGTGATCGATATCGACGACCCCGCCGATCCCCGGGTCGCCGATTTCCGCGACCTCAATAACGCCGACCGCCGGCCCGACCTGCCGGGCGGAAAAGGCCTGGTGATCGCCGAGGGCGTGGTGGTGGTGCAGCGCATGCTGGCCTCACGGTTCACGCCGTTCGGATTATTCGGCGTGGCGAACCGATATGAGCAGCTGCGCGAGGATCTCGCGGCGGTGGATATTCCGTATTACCGGACCAGCGCCGAGGTGATGGCCGAGGTGGTGGGATTCCATTTGAATCGGGGCGTGCTCGCGGGGGCTTATCGGCCGCGTGAACTCAGCGCCGCGGAGGTGCTCGCGGACGCGCGCACGGTGGCGGTGCTCGAGGGCGTGAACGACCACGAGAACATCGGCTCCATCTTCCGCAACGCGGCCGGACTCGGCGCGGACGCGGTGCTGTTCGGCGACCGCTGCTCGGATCCGCTGTACCGGCGTGCCGTGCGCGTGTCCATGGGGCATGTGCTGCGGGTGCCGTTCGCCCAGCTGCCGCCCTTCCCGGCGGGCCTGGACGTGCTGCGCGAGCACGGCTTCCAGATCGTCGCGCTCACCCCGAACCCGAAGGCGGGCACCCTGGCCACCGCCATGACCGGCGACAAGGTGGCGCTGCTGCTCGGCGCGGAGGGCCCCGGCCTGACCGAGGAGACCATGCGCGCCAGCGACATTCGGGCCCGCATCCCGATGACGCCCGGCACCGATTCGCTTAATGTGGCGACAGCGGCCGCCATGGCCTTCTACGAGAGAGTGCGAGCACAGTGAGTCATCCGCCCGACGGACCGTACGGATACGGATATTCCGAACCCACGCCGTGGGCCAGCGGCATCGCCGTGGCCGTCATGGTGGCGGCGCTGACCGCGACCGGCGTGTACGCCTTCGGGGCGGCGCTGGCGCAGATCCATCCGCTGCTGTCGGTGGTGGTCAATCTGATCGCGGTGGGCGGGGCCGCGCCGACGGCCTGGCGCTGGCGGTTCGCTCCGGTGACCCGCTGGGTGATCGCGGGGCTGGGCGCCGGGGTGCTGGCGGCCTGGGTGAGCTTGCTGCTGTTCTGAACCGGCCCGCGGTCAGGAGACGCGGTCCCGGCCGCGCAGCCAGCGCAGCAGTCCGCGCCGGCCGTTGCCGTGCTCGATCGGGGTTTCCGGTTCGCTGTCCAGCCGCGGCGCTTCGCCCTTGGGATACAGCGAGAATCCGCAGACCTCGATCTGGTCGGGGGTGAGGGCGTCCGCGGAAGTCCCGCCGCGGTACCGGAATCCGAGCCATCGCTCGTTGGCGGCGTCCGCGAAGCCGGGCGGGTCGAAGGGCAGCAGCTGGGGGTCGGGCATTTCGCCGGGGGTGAGGACGATCGGATGCTCGCCCGCCCAATAGGGCCGCTCCCAGACCCGCGGCATGCCCTCGTCCTCGAGGATATTGACCCGGGTCGCGCTGAAGGAGCGGCGGAATTCGCCACGCTCCCAATGGGCGAACGCGCCCCAGCCCAGCGACAGGTCGTAGGAGATCAGGTAGGTCTGCTCGGAGGCGAGCGGACGGACCAGCAGCTCCGGCAGTCTGGTGGGGCGCGGCAGCGCGGCCCGGGTGGAACACATCACCGTGACGCCGGGATAGCAACCGATGTAAACGGATTCGGGGTCCGGGCCCGCCCACACCTTCATGCTGCCGGAGGCGGCGGGCACCACGTCCCGGTCCGGATTGAGCTGCCGAGCGAGCGCGAAGGCGGCATCGGGATCGGGTCCCGGGTGCGCGCGCAGCACGGCCGCCGGATCGGGGGCGTCGACGTACCACAGGGATGAGACCGTTGATGGCACCGACGTCACCTCCCTCGCACACTGGCTACTTTTGAGCAACGCATGGCGACCGGTCGGGGCCGACAGTGATCGGCCGGTACCAGCCCGCCAACAGGATTGAATCTACCCCCGCGACAGCCTGAAATGCGGCTGTTGCCAATGCCGTTTCGCGGCTCGGCGACGAACGACATACCGGAAGGTCAGCAACCCTCCGGCATTCGCGAAGATCGACAGCGCGTCAGTGCCCCGAAGCGGAAAGCGTCAGTGACCCGAGCTGCGCACGCCTAGGAGCACGTCCTCCCAGGACGGCATCGGCGCCTTCCCGCCACGCTTGGCCCGATTCGGCTTCTGCGCGTTGGACTTCGCCGCGGGCTGCGCGGGAGCCGGGGCCGCACCCTCGCCCAAACCGTCGTCGCGCTCGGACTGCGCTCGAAACTGATCGGGCGCTCCAACTCCGCGG
>NZ_JBSGCY010000213.1:0-7933 GCF_053602115.1 Nocardia sp. NPDC004582
CGACGCACGCTGCGCCAGATGCCCGAAACCCGAGCCGAGGAAGAGAAACGCGAACCGATCGGCCTGGTGGCGCATCGCCGCCGTCGGAGCGGTCGGCGCGGTCCTGGGCGCCGCGGTGATCGCCGGTGTGCTGCGCTGGGATTCCGGCTCCCAGGCCCGTCCCGAATCCACCGCGCCATCCGCCCCCATAACGGCCCGCTGCCAGTACACGGTCACCGTCGCACAGACCGCCGACCGCCCCGTCATCGTCCCCGCGACCGCGGACGGCGGTCGCCGCTGCGTGCTGTCCACCAAGGACGCCGCCCAGGGCCCGCTGGCCGGCGTCACCACCCTCCAAGCCGCCCTCCGCGTCTGCTATCGAGCCGAAATCAACGACCCCGAAGGCATTTACGGCCCCGACACCCAGCGCGCCGTCCTCGCCGCCCAGGACCGCCACACCATCACCAAGGACGGCGTCTTCGGCCCCCAAACCTCCGCCGCCATGACCTGGCCCACCACCGCCGCCGACGGCACTCTCCAACCACCCTGCCGCACAGTCGGTATCTGAGAACCCGGGGCGAGCGAGCGCGCTTCCGCTCGCGACAGCGTCTTCGGCTCGCAGCCGTCCGACAGCTCTGGCAAGGCCGGTCTCCGTGGACAGAGTGTGCGCCCGAGCCGCTTGCCGCGCAGTCGGTTTCCGAGCGTGCGGACCGACCTGCCCACCGCGGTTATCGCGGCGGTTGTCCCCGGTTGGGCGGGGCGGCGGTCAGCGCACCAGCAGCGCGACCGGGAGGCGGGCGAAGAGTTTCTCGAGGCGGGCGCGGCCGGAGAAGGTGTGGCCGGTGAGGCGGTCGGTCCAGTGGCCCTGGGGGAGGTCGAGGACCGTGTCGCCCCAGCCGCCCGCCTCGTCGAGGCGGATGCTGTGGCGGGTGACGGCGACGATGACCTCGGGGGTTTCGCCGGTGCGGCCGCGGGCGTAGGACAGCAGGTGGTGGTCGCGGTCGCCGGAGGCGAACAGCGGGGTGTAGGTGCCGCCGACGAAGCAGTCGGGGCGTTCGCGACGCAGCCACAGGGCGTAGGCGGCGATCCACATCTTGACCGCGCCGGTGGGGTCGAGATCCGGGGTGCCGGTGAGGGATTGCAGCAGCAGCGAGCGGTGGGTGAAGTCGACCGGGCGGCGGTTGTCGGGGTCGACGAGCGAGTCCTCCCACAGCTCGCAGCCCTGGTAGATGTCGGGGATGCCGGGGCCGCACAGCTGCAGCAGCTTCTGGGCCAGGGAGTCGGTCCAGGCGTGGATGGCGAGATCGTTGACGAACTCCCCGAGTTCCGCGCCGACCGGTCCGTCGAGGACGGTGTCGATCCAGCGGTGCACCGCCGTCTCGAACTCGATATCGGGTTCCTCCCACGAGGATTGGGTCCCCGCCTCGCGGACCGCCTTCTCCGCGAACTGGTGCAGCCGTTCCCGCAGCCCCGGCACGCTCGCGGCGGGCCGCCCGTCGGCGGGCCACACCCCGAACATGTTCTGCAGCAGGAACAATGTGGTCGCGCCGTCGGGCCCGGGCGCGATCTCCTCCCAGGTGGTGACCGAGCGCGCCCAGATGTCGGGCACCTGCGAGAGCATGCCGATACGGGCGCGCACGTCCTCGCCGCGCTTGGTGTCGTGGGTGGACAGCGCGGTCATGGTCGCGGGCCAGCGGGCCGCGCGCTCGGCGTTGGCGAGATGGAATTCGATGGGGGAGCAGCCGAACCGGGCCGGATCCGCGCCCATCTCCTGCAGCGACACCAGCCGCGCGGCGCGGTAGAACATGGTGTCCTCCACCGCTTTCGCGCTCATCGCCCCGCCCACCTGATGGAAGCGGGTGGCGGCCTCACCGCCCACGGCGAGCGCGGTCACCAGCACCTGCAGCGGCGCGGTGAGTTCGGCATTGCGGCGCGCCACCTCCGCGACCACCGCGCCGACCATCCCGGCCAGCGGCGCGTAGTCGGTGCGGTACACCGGCATGAACGACAGCACCTCGATGGCAGCGTTGGTGAGCGCCATGGTGTCGAACACGTCGGCGCGGGCGTCGCGTTTGACCGCCGCCACCAGCCGCCGCACCTCCGGCACCAGCATGGTCTCGGCCACGGCCCGCCGAATCCGGTGCTCCTGCTCGGTGAACCAGGCCCGGTCGCTGCCGTGCCCGGTGAACTGCCGCGACAGATCGGTGAGCAGCTTCTCCCCGTCCGGGTCGATGAGCACCCCGCCGATGTCGGCGAGCGCGTCGTAGCCGGTGGTGCCGTCGATGGGCAGGGTGGCGTCGAGGGGTTCGCGATTGGAGAGCACCTTCTCCACCAGCAGCAGCCGCTGCGGCCCGATGAGCCGGCGCAGCCGCCGCAGGTATTGCGCGGGCTCGGCCAGCCCGTCGGGATGATCCACGCGCACACCGTCGATGAGGTCGTGCTCGCACCAGGCGGCCAGTTCGCGATGGGTGGCCTCGAAGACCGCCGGGTCCTCCTGGCGCAGCGCGGCCAGCCCGCCGACGGTGAAGTAGCGCCGGTACCCGCACAGCCCGGATTTCCAGTTGACCAGCCGATAGTGCTGTTTGTCGTGGATGCGCAGCGCGTTCTCGCCGTCGGTGCCCGGCGCGATGGGGAAGCGCATATCGTGCAGCGCCAGCATGGGTTCGGGCCCGGACCGGTCCACGGTCAGCGCGGCCGGATCGTTCTCCCCGGCCAGCACCGGCAGCGCGATCCGCCCGCCCGCGCCGTTGCCGGGTGTCCAGTCGATGTCGAACCAGGTGGCGTACGGGGAATCCTTGCCGTCCCGCAGCACCTCCCACCACCACTGGTTCTGCCGCGGATCGGCCACCGACACGTGGTTGGGCACCAGGTCGACGATGAGTCCCATACCGCGGCTGCGCACCTCGTCGGAGAGCGCCTTGAGCCCGGTCGGCCCGCCCAGCCCCGCCGACACCGTGGTCGGGTCGATGACGTCGTAGCCGTGGGTGGAGCCGCGGGCCGCGCTCATGACGGGCGACAGGTACAGATGCGAGATGCCCAGCTGCTGCAGGTATTCGGCGATACCGCGCGCATCGGCGAAGGTGAGCGCGTCGGGTCGCAGTTGCAGGCGGTAGGTGCTGCGCACCGGCGTCTGGCGGGCGATGGGTCCGGTGGTGTGTTCGGGCGAGCTGGTCATGTCGCTACCGATCATGCCGTACGGCGCAGTACGACGAGACAGCGTGCGGGCACTTGCACCGTGGCCGACGCGCCGAGGGTGTCGCTGCCTGCCGGTTCGCCGGTCGGGGTGGAGCAGTCCAGGGCCACCGTCCAGGCCTCGCCGTGCCGGGCGTCGGGCACGGTGAAGTCGAGGGCCGCGTCGTGGGCGTTGAAGCACAGCAGGAACGAGTCGTCGGTGACGCGCTGCCCGCGCGGCCCGGGTTCGCCGATGCCGTCGCCGTTGAGGAACACCGCCAGCGAACGCGCGAAACCGGTCTCCCAGTCGGCGTCGGTCATGGCCGCGCCGCCGGGGGTGAACCAGGCGATGTCACCGGGCCCGTCCGGCGCGGGCGCGGGATCGAAGAAGCGCCGCCGCCGGAACACCGGGTGCGCGGCGCGCAGCGCGACGGTGCGCCTGGTGAATTCGAGCAACTCGGCCTCGGTGTCCATGCGGGTCCAGTCCATCCACGACAGCGGCGAATCCTGACAGTAGACATTGTTGTTGCCGTGCTGGGTGCGGCCGAACTCGTCGCCGTGCAACAACATCGGGGTGCCCTGCGAGAGCATCAGGGTGGCGAGCAGATTGCGGCGCTGCCGGGCCCGCAGGGCCAGGATCCGCGGGTCGTCGGTGGGGCCTTCGGCGCCGCAGTTCCAGGAGCGATTGTAGGTTTCGCCGTCGAGGTTGCCCTCGCCGTTGGCGTCATTGTGTTTCTCGTTGTAGGACACCAGGTCCGCGAGGGTGAACCCGTCGTGCGCGGTCACGAAGTTGATGCTGGCGCCGGGGCGGCGGCCGGTGGCCTCGTACAGGTCCGAGGAGCCGGTGAGCCGGGACGCGAACTCGCCCAGGGTGGCCGGTTGCCCGCGCCAGTAATCCCGCACGGTGTCACGGTATTTGCCGTTCCATTCGGTCCAGGCGACCGGGAAGTTGCCGACCTGGTAGCCGCCCTCCCCGACATCCCAGGGTTCGGCGATCAGCTTGACCTGGCTCACCACCGGATCCTGATGCACGATGTCGAAGAAGGTGGAAAGCCGGTCCACATCGTGCAATTCGCGCGCCAGGGTGGCGGCCAGGTCGAAACGGAAGCCGTCCACGTGCATGTCGAGCACCCAGTACCGCAGCGAATCCATGATCAGCTGCAAGGCGTGCGGGTGCCGCATGTTGAAGCTGTTGCCGGTGCCGGTGTAGTCCATGTAATGCTGCGGATCACCGTCCACCAGACGGTAGTACGCGGCATTGTCGAGGCCGCGGAAGCTGAGCGTCGGCCCGAACTCGTTGCCCTCGGCGGTGTGGTTGTAGACCACGTCGAGGATCACCTCGATGCCCGCGGCGTGGAAGGCGCGCACCATGGCCTTGAATTCGGGGACCGCGGCGGCGGGGGAGGCGCCCGCGGCGTAGCCCCGGTGCGGCGCGAAGTAGCCGAAACTGTTGTAGCCCCAGTAGTTCCGCAGGCCCCGGTCCAGCAGGATGCGGTCGTCGAGGAACTGGTGCACCGGCATGAGCTCCACGGCGGTGACGCCGAGTCCGCGCAGGTGGTCGATGATCGCGGGATGCGCCATGCCCGCGAAGGTGCCGCGCAGCTCCGGCGGCACCTCGGGGTGGGTGACCGTCATGCCCTTGACGTGCGCCTCGTAGATGACCGTCTCGTGGTACGGCCGTTTCGGCGCGCGGTCGTCGGCCCAGTCGAACCAGGGGTTGACGACCACCCCGGTCATGGTGTGGCCCAGCGAGTTCTGCCCGTAGTTGTAGGGCGCGACGGCGGTGCCGAAGTCGCCCTCGAACGCCTTGCCGTATGGATCGAGCAGCAGTTTGCTCGGGTCGCACCGCAATCCCCGCGCCGGTTCGAAGGGCCCGTGCACCCGGAATCCGTAGCGCTGCCCGGGTCCGATCCCGGGCAGGTAGGCGTGCCAGACGTACCCGTCGACCTCCTCGAGCTCGATCCGGGTCTCCCGGTGCTCGGCGTCGACGAGGCACAGCTCCACCCGCCGGGCCACCTCGGAGAAGACCGAGAAGTTCGTCCCGGCGCCGTCGTAGGTCGCGCCCAGGGGATAGGCGGTCCCCGGCCAGACACCGAGCCCGGCGGTGCCGGGAATCGCGGGAGCCATACCGGGCACCCTATCGGCCCGCGCCGGCCGGGTGGTGTGGCGGTTCTGGTAACTTGAACGCCGTTCAAGCCCGCTCCTCGAAGGACCACCTGTGGCATTGACCGACCCCCTGACGGCCTCGGCCGCGCTCTCGCCCGCCGAGATCACCGCCCTCGACGCCGCCCACGTGTGGCATCCCTACGGCGGCTTCCCGGCCGGCACCGAACCGCTGGTGGTGGCGTCGGCGTCGGGCACCCGGCTCACCCTGGCCGACGGGCGGGAACTGGTGGACGGCATGAGTTCCTGGTGGGCGGCCGTGCACGGGTACCAGCACCCGGTGCTGGACGCGGCGCTGCTGGCGCAGTCGCGCAAGATGAGTCACGTCATGTTCGGCGGCCTCACCCACGAACCCGCCGCGCGACTGTCACGGCTGCTGGTCGAGCTCACCCCCGAGGGTCTGGACAAGGTGTTCCTCTGCGACTCCGGCTCGGTGTCGGTCGAGGTCGCGGTGAAGATGTGCCTGCAGTACCAGCGCGCGCTGGGCCGGCCCGGGAAGCATCGGCTGATGACCTGGCGCGGCGGCTACCACGGCGATACCTTCACCCCCATGAGCGTGTGCGACCCGGAGGGCGGCATGCATGCGCTGTGGTCGGACGTGCTGGTCCCGCAGATCTTCGCGAGCGCGCCCCCGGCGGACTTCCGGCCCGAGTACGTCGCCGAACTCGAGCGGACCATCGCCGGGCACGCGCACGAATTGGCCGCCGTCATCGTGGAACCCGTGGTGCAGGGCGCGGGCGGCATGCGCTTCCACGACCCGCGCTACCTGACCGAATTGCGCCGCCTCTGCGACGAGCACGACGTCCTGCTGGTCTTCGACGAGATCGCCACCGGATTCGGCCGCACCGGAACGCTTTTCGCCGCCGACCAGGCCGGCGTGCGCCCCGACGTGATGTGCGTCGGCAAGGCCATCACCGGCGGCTACCTGACCCTGGCCGCGGCGCTGACCACCACGCGGATCGCCGAGACCATCAGCCGTTCGCACGGCGGGCTGATGCACGGCCCGACCTTCATGGGCAACCCGCTGGCCTGCGCGGTGGCGGTGGCCTCGATCGAACTGCTGCTCTCGCGCGACTGGCGGGGCGAGGTCACCCGGATCGAGGCCGAGCTGAACTCCGGTCTGGCCCCGGCGCGGGACCTGCCCGGCGTCGCCGACGTGCGGGTGCGCGGGGCCATCGGGGTGATCGAGCTCGATCACCCGGTGGACATGCGCGCGGCGACGCACGCCGCCGTCGACGCGGGAGCCTGGCTGCGGCCCTTCCGCAACCTGGTCTATGCCATGCCCCCGTTCATCAGCACCTCGGAGGACGTCCGCCGGATCACCGCCGCCATGCTCGCGGCCGCCGCGGCCTGATCCTGGACTACCGCCGGGCTGCCGAATTCCTAGCGGTTGGCCCGTTTCTCGCGTGCTTTGTCTGCATTGTCGCTGTCTGACAGGACTTCCCAGACCTTGAACACGCAGTGATAGTCATCGGACCAGCCACGTGCGATCAGCATGAAGGTGTCGCCGTCGCGCAGAATCGTGCGGCGGCTGATCAACTTCGGATGATCGGGAATGAATTTCGAGACGAGGTCCGGGACCTTCGCGAGGGCTTGCTCGCGGGTTCCCACCACCTCGGTGAGGATCTTCGGACTCCAGGTCTTGGAGTCGCCGAAGCCGGTCGTCTGCTCGACCACTATTGCCCATCGTGGCATCGCGCAGCCTCCTTACGATCCTCCAGCATAGCGCCGTCCACCGACACCCATGGCCTCCTGAACGGCGTTCAAGTATGCTTCCGAGCTGTGACTGCCGATCCCTTGAGCTGGCTCGACACCCGCGCCGCCGAACGCGTGGACGCCGGGCTGCGCCGCGCCCTGCGTCCCCGGACCCCCGAGGCGGCGAGCATCGACCTGGCCTCCAACGACTACCTCGGGCTGGTCCGCCACCCGGAGGTGATCGAGGGGTCCGTCGCCTCGGTGCGCACCTGGGGCACCGGGTCGACCGGTTCGCGACTGGTCACCGGAACCACCCTCGAACACGAGCTCCTCGAAACCGAACTCGCCGAATTCGTGGGCGCGGAAGCCGGATTGGTGTTCGCCTCCGGCTACGCCGCCAACCTGGGCGTGGTCACCGCGCTGGCCGGGCGTGGGGCGCTGGTGGTTTCGGACGAGGGCAGCCACGCCTCGCTGGTGGACGCCTGCCGGTTGTCGCGGGCACGGGTGGCGATCGCGCCGCACCGGGATCCGGCGGCGGTGGATCGGCTGCTGTCGCAACGGACCGAGGAGCGCGCGCTGGTGCTCACCGATTCGGTGTTCAGCGCCGACGGCGACCTCGCGCCGCTCACCGAACTGCATCGCGTCACCCGGGCCAATGGCGCGGTCCTCATCGTGGACGAGGCGCACGGGCTGGGCGTGCGCGGCGACGGCGGGCGCGGCCTGGTGCACGAGTGCGGGCTGGCCGGGGAACCCGACCTGATCATCACCGCGACCCTGTCCAAAGCCTTTGCCGCCCAAGGCGGTGTGGTGCTGGGCAGCGAGCGGGTGCGCGCGCATCTGATCGACGCGGCCCGCACCTTCATCTTCGACACCGGGCTGGCCCCGGCGGCCGTGGGCGCGGCCCGGGCGGCGCTGACGCTGCTGC
>NZ_JBSGCY010000214.1:0-7860 GCF_053602115.1 Nocardia sp. NPDC004582
GACGGCCAGCGCCAGCTTCGGGGCGGCCTCGCCGGGCAGCGCGCTGTAGAGGGCGTCGAATTCGGCGGTGGCGGCGGCCCAGTCGCGTTGCAGCAGGCGGGCCTGGCCCGCGAACCAGGTCAGCCGCCAGTCCCCGGCGAGGGTGGACTCCACCGCGTCGAGGCGGCGCAGCGCGTCGTCGGCGTCGCCGAATTCCAGTGCGGCGCGGATCAATCGGAGCGGAATCTCCACCGATTCGGCCTGGCCGGTGACCACCGACTGCAGACCCGCGTTGATCTCGCGCTCCAGGTCATCGGGGGTGACCGCGCTGGTCGAGGCGAGCAGGGCCGCGCCGCTGTCGCCCGGATCGATCAGCGGGACCGGCAGCGCGGCGATGATCTCGCGCGGATCGCCCGGCAGCCGGTCACCGACGCCGAACACGCCGCGCGGCGGGCCGAACCGGGTGGACAGGCCCGGCCGGGGCCGCCCGTCCTCGCGGGCCAGCACCTCGCGTAGCACGCCGGTGAGCTGATCACCCATCTCGGTCATCGAGGTGAAGCGCGCGTCGGGGTCGATGTCGGTGGCGCGCAACAGGAATCGGTACAGCGACTCGTGCCGGGCCAGCAGCGGTTCGGTGTCCGGGCCGGGCAGCGGGCCCAGCTCGTTGTTGACCGGCGGGATCCGCATGATCAGCGCCGCCAGCGTGCGGCCCACGGTGTACACCTCCGAGGCCACCGTGGGCCCGGTCCGCGCGATCTCCGGGGACTGGTAACCCGGTGTGCCGTAGATGGTTTCGGTCTGGTCGTGCAGTCCGATCACCGCGCCCAGGTCGATGAGCTTGAGCTGCTCCTCGGTCTGCATCACGTTGTCGGGCTTGAAATCGCAGTAGGCCAGACCGCGATCGTGCAGGTACTCCAGCGCGGGCAGCATCTCCAGGATGTAGGCGATGGCGCGCGCGGGCCGCAGATACTGCTGATCGGCGGTGCGCTGCTCACGCAGGATCTGCTTGAGCGACTTGCCGCCCACGTACTCCATGACGATATAGCCGACCGGCTTGCCGTCGGGGCCGGTGTCCTCGGCGAAGTTGTAGATCCGCACGATGTTCGGGTGGTCCACCTGCGCCAGGAACCGCTTCTCGGCCACCGCGGCCCGCATGGCGTCGGCGTCACCGGTATTGAGCAGGCCCTTGAGCACCACCGGGCGGTTGTCGACCTTGTGGTCGACCGCCAGGTAGATCCAGCCCAGGCCGCCGTGCGCGAGCGGGCCCAGCACCTGGTACTGGCCGCCGACCAGATCGGAGTTCGACAGCTTGGGGGTGAAGGAGAAACGCGTGCCGCAGTGCGCGCAGAAACCCTCGGCGCGGCCCGGCTCGCCATTACGGCTGCGGCCGACCGGACGACCGCACTTACCGCAATCACGGTGGTGCTCGGGCACTCGCGGGTCGGTGAGGACCGCTTCGGTGGGGTCGCGGCGGGGGATCGAGGGGACCTTCACCATGCCCGCGCCCAGGCGGCCCCGGCTCGCGCCGGAGGAACCGGAGCGGCCGGTCCGGACCGAGCGCCCGCTGCGGGCGGTGCGGCCGGTCGCCGTGGCTCCGGTGCCGATGGTCGCGCCACCGGCTTGCGCGGTGGTGGCCGGCGCCGAGACCGGAGCGGGCGCGCTGCCGCACACATCGCAGTAGCCGTCGAGAATCGTTCCCGTGCAACCGGGTTCGGTGCAGCCGTCGGACGCCGCGCCTGGGGTGCCGGCAGCGATGCCCGCGCTCGTGGCCGGGGTGCCCGGTGTGGTGCCGGAGCCACCGGTTGCCGAGCCCGATGCACTCCGGGCCGAGTTCCCCGCAGCGGCACCGAGTACCGCGCTCGACCCGGATGCGGTGCTCGGTGCCGCCCCCGGGCTCGGGGCGGTGCCGCAGACGGTGCAGTATCCGTCCTCGATGGTCCCGGTGCAGCCGGGCTCGGTGCAGTTCATGATCGCCTCCCCGATTTCTGCGCGATGAGCTGGCGGTAGTCCGTGATGGCGCGGGTGACCGCGGCCAGGTCGCAGGGCCGGCGGGCGAGCAGCCCGGCGGCGATGCGGCTCGAGGCCAGCACATCCTGTTCCTCGCCGAGCCCCAGGCGCGCGGCCTTGGCGCGATAGGAGCTCAAGCGTCCCTTCAATTCCAGCCTCCGGTCGAGCAGCCCCTGGGCCAGTTGCTCGTTGTGGGTCGCGGTGTCGAGGGCGGCGGCGATGCGCTGGCGCAGCTCCCACAGCGCGGCCGGGGTGGGCTGCTCGGCGTCGAGCGCGGTCAATTCCGCGCTGTAGACGGCACTGTCGTCGGCGTGGCGGGGCAGGGGCGCGGCCAGGATGATGCTCTCCACTTCGGCGCGCGCGTGGTCGGCGCGCTCATAGGTCTTGCGTAGCACGTCGATCAGCGTGCGCACGCGTTCGACCGCGGTGTCCCAGTCCGCGGACATGGCCCGCAGATCGGCGAGCACGGCCGCGGCCTCGCGCATGCGGCGCGACAGCTCGCTCAACCGGCGATCCAGCGCGTCCGGCGCCAGCGCGAGCGGATCGGTGGCGGCCTGCACCGACAGCTCGTCGAGATCGGCGGCCAGCGAACGCAATTGCGGCATGCTCGAGCCGACCCGGTCCAGTTCCGCGCGCAGCGGCGCGACCTCGGACATCACCCGGTCGTTGACCGCCTCCACGGCTTCGAGCACCCGCACCACGACCGGGAAGGCCGCGTGCATGCGCTCGAGCAGTTCGGCGATCCCGATCAGCTGGACCTGTTCGCGCGGTCCGCCCAGTGCGCGCTGCGACATGGGAATCGCGGTGCGCGCCAGCTCGATCGGCTGTCCGCGCAGCAGCCGGGTCAGCTCCTCGCGGTCGAGGGCGTCCAGTCGCCGCCGGGCCCGTGCGGACCGCGCGTGATCCAGCACCGTGCCCAGGCGGCCGAAGTCCTCCCACAGCAGTTCCAGTGCCGCGCGGGCCGGAGCCCAGCGCTGTTCGGTCACGCCGGTGGGCGGGAAGCGCCGTAGCAGCACCAGACCGGGATGCTTGTCCAGTTCCACCAGGGTCGCGGCGATGATCTCGAGCTCGCGGGCCCGCTCGGCGATGTCGCGATCGATCTCGGCGACGCTGAGCATGTGCCCCGGATTCGGTTGCATGGCCGAACTCAATCGCTGTACTTGGGCGCCGGGGGACCGTTGGACGGCCCGAGCACGCTCAGCCGCTGGTTGTAGAGCCGCTGCCAGGTGCCGTCGGTGCGGACCCGCTCCAGCACGCCGTTCACGAAGCGCACGAAATCGGTGGCCTGCTGCTGGATTCCGATGGCGTAGGAGTCCGAGGCCATGGCGTCGCCGACCACCTCGAGATTCGGGTCCTGGATCTTCAGGCCGTACAGCAGCGGCAGATCGGTGCTCGCGGCGTCGACCTCGCCCTGCTGCAGCGCGGTCAGGCAGTCCAGCCAGTTGTCGATGCCGATCACGATGGGGCGCTGCGGGAGCGCGAAGACCGCGTCGAGGGTGGTCGAGTTGGGGATGCCGCACACCTTCTTGCCGCCCAGGTCGGCGGCCGAGTGGATGCCCGAACCCTTGGTCACCAGGACCCGCTGGTCGGTCTCGAAGTAGACCGAGGAGAACTGGATGTCCTTGCGGCGCGCGCAGGTCGCGCTGAAGCTCTGCACCACCATGTCGACCTGGCCCTTGGTCAGCGCCTGCACCCGGTTCGAGGTCTCGATGGGCTTGAGCTCCACCCGGCTCGGATCGCCGAACAGGTCGCGCGCCACCTCCCGTGCCAGATCGATGTCGAAGCCCTCGATCTCACCGGTGGCCGGATTGCGGTAGCCGAACAGGAATTCGTTCTGGTTCACCCCGACCCGGATCTTGCCATTGGCGACGATGGCCGCCATGGTCGATCCCGCGGGCATGGAACCCGGTTGCGGCCGCGCGCCCTGCGGGCGCAGGCTCGCGGTCGGATCGCAGGACAGGTCGGCCCGCTGGTTGGTGCTGGGAGTCAGGACCTTCGCCCCGGCGGGCAGCCGGTTGTCGGGAGGCAGCTGGAAGGGCGCGGCCTCCGGCGTCGAACCGCACGCGGCGGCCAGCAGCGCCACCGCCGCGAGCACCAGCATCCGCATCCGCTTCACAAGAACTCCTTCAACCGCGGCCACACCCCGACGACGATCGAGCCCGCCGCCGCCAGCAGCAGCGCCAGCGTGCCCAGGGGACTCAGGGTGAGGGCATTTCCGGCCGTGTTCACATCGTCGCGCACTTCCTGGCGGGTGCGCTCGAGTTCGGTCTTCAAGGCGGAATCGAGGGCGGCGAACTGGGCGGCTGATCCGGTGCCGTCGGCCTTCACCGTCTGGTCCACCGCGCCCCGATAGTTATTGCTCAAATAGGCGGCCACTTCCTTCTGATGGCCGTCCTGCCAGCCGGAGAAGGCCTTGGACGCGGGCGAGTCCGCGCTGACCAGATCGCCCAGATCGGCGCGCAGCTTGGCGCTGCCCGCGGCGAAGCGGTCCTCGCTGACCTTGATGTCACCACGGGTGATCAGCTGCAGGGTTTCCTCGGTGCGGGCCTGCTGGGCCAGGATCCGGGCCTGCGCGATCTTCTCGAAGCGGGCGGTCGCGCCGGTATCGATCGACGCCGAGGCCGCGATGGTGGTGGTCAGGATCCAGAGCAGCGCGATCACCGTGAGGCCCGCGGCGGTGACCACGCCCGGATTGATCCAGCGGTTGGTGCGGTTCACCAGCAGCCAGGAGCCGTAGCCGCAGGCCGCCAGCAACAGCACCAGCAGGGCGACGCTCCACAGCGGCAGGCCGGTGATGGCGCGCTGGTCGCGGTGCAGCTGGTCGAGGCGGATGCCCTCCAGTTCGGCCGCGTTCGTCAGCAGCGAGCCCTGCATGAGGGCCGAGGCCTGGCGCAGGTAGGCGGAGCCGACCGGCAGGCCCTGGCGGTTATTGGCGCGGGCCGCCTCGACATAGCCGGTGTAACTGGGCAATTCGGCGGAGATCTTGGCGAGGATGGTGCGGGTCTCGTCATCGGAGGCGCCGGTGGTGGCCTCGGCCAGCGCCGCGGCCGCGTCG
Source organism: Nocardia sp. NPDC004582 (assembly GCF_053602115.1). Classification (NCBI taxonomy): domain Bacteria; kingdom Bacillati; phylum Actinomycetota; class Actinomycetes; order Mycobacteriales; family Nocardiaceae; genus Nocardia; species Nocardia sp. NPDC004582. Next base: position 5,042 of record NZ_JBSGCY010000214.1, read on the forward strand.
GTGAGCGCGTTCTCGTAGCGCATCCGCACCTCGGGCGACTCGATGCCGCCGGACAGATATGCGGTGGAGGCCGCGGCGTCGGCGGTCGACAGCGCCACATAGAGGCGTTGCGCGGCGTTCGCCAGCGGCTCGGTGTGGGCCAGCACGGTGTCGTGCCGCGCGAGCTTGGCGCTCTGCTGATTCGCCGTCACCAGGCCGCCGATCAGGGCGAGCAGGGCGAGGGCCGCGCCCACCGCGCCGATGACACCCGGTGCGGTGCGCGCCAGGCGTCGCGTCCATTCCGCGGCATTGCGAATGGTCGCCGGCAAGCGACTCCTCAACTCCGATTCCCCCGTTCGACGGGCCTGTTCTCCCCGTATGGCCAGATCGTACGGGAGTGATCGCGGGCTGTCGATCGAGTTCCGACCGGTTGGAATTCGTTTGTTCGGGAGTCGATTTCACATGCCCGCGCATTCGTGACCGGACCGTGAAATCCAGATTTAACCGCGGGTAATCACCGGGAAACGTTCCGGCACAACACTTGGTTCACCGGATGTGACCCCAGACACCTTATGTCACAACGTCATCAGTGCCGGAGCGAGTCTGGTGCCTGCCCGCTCCGCGGTGAGGTAGCGCCGAACCATGTCACCGTATCCCGATTGGCTCAATCCCGGCGACAATGCCTGGCAGTTGGTCGCCGCCACTCTCGTCGGTCTGATGAGCATACCCGGAATCGCGATCTTGTACGGCGGTCTGGTGCAACGAAAATGGGCCGTCAACACCATGCTCATGGCATTCACCGGATTCTCGCTGGTCCTGGTGGTGTGGGTGCTGTGGGGATTCAACATGGGATTCGGCGAACCCGTGCGGCTCGGTCCCGGAATACTGCGGGCCGCCATCGGGACACCGCACACCGTGCTGAGTTCGAATAATCAAGAACAGGCCATGATTCCGCTGCTCGACGGACTCATGCCCCGATTCCGGTTCTCCCAGACGACGCTCGTCTACTTCCAGTTCGTGTTCGCCGCGATCACGCCATTGCTGTTCCTGGGCAGTGTGATCGGGCGGATCAGTTTCAAAGTGTGGCTGATCTTCGTGCCGCTGTGGTCGACGCTGGCGTATTCGGTCAACGCCTTCCTGATCTGGGGCGGCGGCTGGTGGTCGCAAATGGGGGCGCTGGACTACTCGGGCGGCTACGTCATCCACCTGGCCGCGGGGACCACGGGATTCGTGGCGGCGGCGGTCATCGGGCCGCGGCTGGCCCGCGACCGTGAACGCGCGGTGCCGAACAATCTGCCCATGGCGGCGGCCGGCGCGGGAATCCTGTGGCTGGGCTGGAACGGATTCAACGGCGGCGATCCGTACTTCGCGGGGGCGGATGCCTCACTGGCGGTGATCAATACGAATCTGGCGACCGCGTGCGCCGTGCTGACCTGGGTGGTGTGGGACATGGTGGCGGGCCCGTCGCGGCGACCCAACTTCCTGGGCGCGGTGAACGGCATGATCGCCGGGTTGGTGGCCATCACGCCGGCCGCCGGGTTCGTGAACAGCTTCGGGGCCATGGTGATCGGGCTGATCGCGTCCACCCTGGTGTGGCTGTCGTGGAACAAGCTGGGCCGCACCCGGCTGTTCCGCAAGGTCGACGACACGCTGGGCGTCGTGCACACGCACGGCGTCGCCGGGCTCGCGGGCGGCCTGCTGGTGGGGGTGCTGGCCGATCCGCACATCCGGGTGTACCTCGGCACCGGCGGTGCGGCGGACGCGACCTATGGCGGCTGGCTCTACGGCCACAATCCGAAACTACTGCTGTGGCAGGCCGGGGCGGCGGCGACGGTCATCGTGTGGGACGCGTTCATCACCTTCGCGATCCTGAAGGTGCTCAGCCTCTTCATGAGGCTGCGCATGCCGGATGAGGTCCTCGAGACCGGCGATGTCGGCGCGCACGAGGAAGAGGCCTACCCGGACGACGCGCTCGTGCACGCGCCACCCGCGCGAAAGCCACCGGTGCGCCCGGAGGTTCGGTGAATCACCGTGCGAGCGTGGAGCCTTCGAAGGCGTCGAGGAGCGGCCCGGCCAGCAGTCCGACGACGATCGAGCCCGCCGCGGCGAGGTAGGCCGTGACGGCGGCGATCGGTGCGGACGCGGGCGGGTCCGTCCGCCCCCGCAGCGCCGGGACGATCCAGCGCAGGTAGTAGAAGACGCTGGCCACCGCGTTGAGGACGGCGATCACCACCAGCCAGCCCAGGCCCGCGTCGAAGGCGGCGGTGAAGACGGTGAGCTTGCCGAGGAAGACGCCCGTCGGCGGCGTGCCCACCAGGCCGAGCAGGCAGATGACCAGGGCGACGAGGAGTCCGGGGCGGGCACGCAGCAGACCGGTGTAGTCGGTGCGGGTACGCAGGCGGGGGAGCGCGCAGACCACCGCGAACGCGCCGAGATTGGTGAGCGCGTAGGCGGCGAGGTAGAGGAGGACGCCGCCCAGTGCGAGCGTGGAACGGTTCGCCGCGGCGACACCGACCAGCAGGTAGCCGACCTGGGAGATGGTCGAGTAGCCGAGCAGGCGGCGGACGTCGGTCTGGAAGAAGGCCGCGAAATTGCCGAGGGTCATGGTGGCGGCCGCGATCACGGCGATCAGGACGCGCCAGTCCAGGTCGCCGGCGTCGAGGACTTCGGCGGCGAGCCGGTAGACGGCCACGACCGCACCGAGTTTCGGCACCGTGGTCACCACCGCGGCGACTTCCGGGCGGGTGCCCTGGGTGACGTCGGGGACCCAGAAGTGGGCCGGGACCGCGCCCGCCTTGAACAGCAGTCCGCCCAGCACCGCGACCGCGCCGATCCCCAGC
>NZ_JBSGCY010000215.1:0-7857 GCF_053602115.1 Nocardia sp. NPDC004582
TCATCAGGCGCTCCTCGTCCAACCTCGTTTCCCAGGCCCTTGGGGCTCCGGGTCGGTGTCCGTGTCGCTCTGACCTGGAATAAGTTACGTGTTGCGTCGAACCAAAGTCAAATCGCCTCTCTACCTGCAGTTTTCCGGCGACTACGCGGAGGGTTGCGGGGGCTTCCAGCCTTCGAGGGTCCGGCGACTGTTGGAACGGAACATCGCTACCGCGACTTTGTTCGGGATCGCCAGGAATGCGGCGTCCCGTAAGGCGGCGAGAGTCGCCGAGCCCGGGGAGGTCATGCGGGTGCCATGTTTGGACAGAAAGCTCATTCGGGCGACTCGGCTGCGGCGGGCCGCGGAGTAGCGGGCGAGGTCTGGGGCGCAGGCCGCGAGGGTGACGGCATCCTCCAATGCCATGCCCGCGCCTTGGCCGAGGGTCGGCCGCATCGCGTGGGCCGCGTCGCCGAGGAGAACGGCGCGGCCGTTCCAGAGCTGGCGAGGGACGTCGATCTCGAGCAGCTCGTCGGTGACTACCGCCGACCGGTCGGTGGCGGCGATCAGTTTCGGGAGCGGGTCGGGCCAGTCGGTGAAGTAGTCGAGATCGTCGATGCCCGGGAGGCCGGCAGTGAAGACGTAGGTGCGGTCGCCGGTGATGGGAACTACGCCGGCTTCGCCGTGGCGGCCCATGATCACGCCGACCGGGTCGGGGGCGGGGGTGTCGAGGACCCAGCGCCAGGCGGTGATGCCCGTGCGGTGGACGGGGCCGGACTGCGGCCACAGCTGAGTGCGGACCACACTGTTGACGCCGTCGGCGCCGACGATCAGGTCGTACTGGTCCATATCCGAATCGGTTTCGATGCGTCCGTCGGCGTGGACGGCGGTCACGCGGGTGCCCGCGCGGACGCATTCGGCGGGGACGGCGGCCGCGAGGATCGCGATCAGGTCGGCGCGGTGTACGGCGACGAGGCCACCGGTGAAGTCGCTGATGCGGGCATCCACCAATACCCGGCCGCGCTGGTTGCGGGCGAAGGCGCGGCGGTCGGCGACCGCCCCGGCCCGCACGGCCTCACCCACACCGAGCAGGTCCAGGGCCTTCAAGGCATTGGCCGCGAGGGTGATTCCCGCGCCCACCTCGGTGAACCGGGGTGCGCGTTCGTAGACGGTCACATCCCAGCCCGCCGCGCGCAGTGCGATCGCGGCGGCCAAGCCGCCGATTCCGCCCCCGACGACCCCTGCCCTGCCCTTACCTTCGGCCATGATCCCTCCCCGAACGTAGACGTGCCGCGATCGTAAATCTCCGATTCCTCCCGAAGTCGTAGGAGTGCGCGGGATCACGGCACCGAATACCTCCCGACCGGAAATCGAGTGGAGGGCAAGCAGTATGGGTGCAGAGGCGGATCGGAGCGGGGTGTCGAAGGCGGTGTCGGCGGCGGTGGAGGCGGCCAAACGGGGTGATGTGATCGCGGCGCGGCAGTTGCTGGCATTGGCCGACCAGCTGGCGGCCGAGGCGCTCGCGCGGGAGACGGCGCGGGCGAATCGGCCGGGGCGGCTGCGGGTTCCGCGCATACCCGGGTTGCCGCGGCGTTGAGCTGGGGCTCGGGGCAGCGCTCGAAGGATGTGGATCAGCGGCAGCGCGAGGCTCGGCGCGGGACAGCCACCCGGTTCCGAGCCCGGTGTTCGGGTGCTGTGGAACGAGCGACCGGTCCGGCGTTGCGTTGACCGTTGACAGCCATCTCGGCGGCAACAATGGTCGAAGTACGCCGTCTGACGGGGTTTGTGCGTCATCTCGGCCGAACCCGCAGAGGATGGCCCGGGCTCCCACGGCCCGGGTCCGGACGAAGGAGTCGGCGTGAATTCATCGGTGGGGTCGCGAACCTCGGACGATCAGGAGCGCGGGGCCGACAGCCTGGTCTACGTCGTGTTCATCACCGCGGCGGCCGCGATGGGCGGATTCCTGTTCGGATACGACAGTTCCGTCATCAATGGCGCGGTCGAGGCCATCCGCGGTCGATACGACATCGGGTCGGCGACGCTGGCGCAGGTGGTGGCGATCGCGTTGATCGGGTGCGCGGTGGGTGCGGCCATCGCCGGGCGGATCGCGGACCGGATCGGGCGCATCTGGGTGATGCGGATCGCGGCGACGCTGTTCACGGCGAGCGCGATCGGGTCGGCGTTGCCGTTCGCGCTGTGGGATCTGGCCATGTGGCGCGTCATCGGCGGCATCGGGATCGGGATGGCCTCGGTGATCGGGCCCGCGTATATCGCCGAGGTGTCGCCGCCGGCGTATCGCGGGCGGCTGGCCTCGTTCCAGCAGGCGGCCATCGTGATCGGCATCGCGACCTCGCAGCTGGTGAACTTCGCGATCCTGAAGATGGCGGGCGGTGAGCAGCGCGGGAATCTCGGGGGGCTGGAGGCCTGGCAGTGGATGCTCGGGGTGATGGTGATCCCCGCCGGGCTGTACGGGCTGTTCTCCTTCGCGATTCCGGAGTCGCCGCGGTATCTGATCTCGGTCGGCAAGCTCGAGAAGGCCAAGCAGGTGCTGGCCGAGGTCGAGCGCGGCGAAGGGGACCTGGACGCCCGGGTCGCGCAGATCCAGCTCGCCATGCACAGCGAGCACCGGTCGACGTTCAAGGATCTGCTGGGCGGGGGGTTCGGGTTCCTGCCGGTGGTATGGATCGGGATCGGGCTGTCGGTGTTCCAGCAGCTGGTCGGCATCAATGTGGTCTTCTACTACTCGGCGACGCTGTGGCAGTCGGTCGGCATCGATCCGTCCAGCTCGTTCTTCTATTCGTTCACCACCTCGATCATCAATATCGTCGGCACCGTCATCGCCATGCTGCTGGTCGACCGGATCGGGCGGAAACCGCTGGCGCTCATCGGCTCCACGGGCATGGCCGTCGCGCTGGGGTTGGAGGCGTGGGCGTTCTCGGCCAAGACCGGGTCCGGCGAGAGCGTGTCGCTGCCGCACGCGCAGGGCATCGTGGCGCTGGTCGCGGCGCACTGCTTCGTGCTGTTCTTCGCGCTGTCGTGGGGTGTGGTGGTGTGGGTGCTGCTGGGCGAGATGTTCCCGAACAAGCTGCGCGCGGCCGCGCTGGGTGTGGCGGCGTCGGCGCAGTGGATCGCCAACTGGGTCATCACGGCCAGCTTCCCCAGCCTCGCGGATTGGAATCTGTCGGGGACGTACGTCATCTACACGGCGTTCGCGCTGCTCTCGATTCCGTTCGTGCTCCGGTTCGTTCCCGAGACCAAGGGCAAGGCGCTGGAGGAGATGGGTTAGCGGTCGCGCGGGCTATTTCAGGATCTTGGTGATCTGGCCCGCGCCGACGGTCCGGCCGCCCTCGCGGATGGCGAATTTGAGGCCGACTTCCATGGCGATCGGCTGGATCAGCACGACTTCCATGGAGACGTTGTCCCCGGGCAGCACCATCTCCACCTGCTTCGGCAGGGTCACCACGCCGGTGACATCGGTTGTGCGGAAGTAGAACTGGGGGCGGTAGTTGTCAAAGAACGGGGTGTGCCGGCCGCCCTCCTCCTTGGAGAGGATGTACGCCTGGCCCTCGAACCGGGTGTGCGGGGTGACCGAACCCGGTTTGATGACGCATTGGCCGCGTTCCACGTCCTCGCGGCGCACGCCGCGCAGCAGCAGGCCCACGTTCTCGCCCGCCTGGCCCTCATCGAGGAGTTTCCGGAACATCTCGATGCCGGTGACCGTGGTCTTGGTGGTCTTCGGGCGGATGCCGACGATCTCGACCTCGGCATTGACCTTCAGCACGCCACGCTCGATGCGACCGGTGACGACCGTGCCGCGGCCGGTGATGGTGAAGACGTCCTCGATCGGCATGAGGAACGGTTTCTCCACCTCGCGGGCGGGGGTATCGATCCAGTCATCCACGGCGGCCAGCAGTTCGGTGATCGTCGCGCCCCACTCCCCCGCCGGGTCGGCCAGCGCCTGGAAGGCGGAGACGCGCACGATGGGGCTGTTGTCGCCGTCGAACTCGTACTCGCTGAGCAGCTCGCTCACCTCGAGTTCGACCAGCTCCAGGATCTCCTCGTCCTCGACCATGTCGCATTTGTTCAGCGCCACCACGATTTTCGGGACGCCGACCTGCCGGGCCAGGATCACGTGCTCCTTGGTCTGCGGCATCGGCCCGTCGGTGGCGGCGACCACCAGGATCGCGCCGTCCATCTGGGCGGCGCCGGTGATCATGTTCTTGATGTAGTCGGCGTGCCCGGGGCAGTCGACGTGCGCGTAATGCCGGTTCTCCGTTTGGTATTCGACGTGCGCGATGGAGATGGTGATGCCGCGCTGGCGTTCTTCGGGGGCCTTGTCGATGGCCTCGAAGGGGGTGAAGGGGTTCAGGTCCGGGTATCGGTCGTGCAGGACCCGGGTGATGGCCGCGGTGAGCGTGGTCTTGCCGTGGTCGATATGGCCGATGGTGCCGACATTGACATGCGGCTTCGTCCGCTGGAATCTCGCCTTCGCCACTGGAACCTCCCGCGCGCCCGTCGATTCCAGGGTAGGGAGGACGAGGGCTCGAAGAGCTGGAAATCGGGCGAAACGGACGTCGAGGACTGTTGACGAAAACCGGTCCCGACCAGAGGTTTTCCGCGAATTCGCCGGGCGGTCAGCGCGCGCCGGGCGCCCCGGCGGAACCAGGCCGTATCGACGCGGTTCGCGCCCAACCGGCCGCGGCCGGGGCGGCGCAGTAACGTGGCAGCTATGACAGCTGTTGCAGATCGTTCGCTCGGGCCGGAACTCGTTCGCACCGAGGGCATCGGTGAGGCCGATGTCCTGGTCATCGGACTCACCTCGTCGGAGGACGGGCCGGTCATCGCGCCCGCCGACGCCTTCGAGGATGTGCTGGACGGCGACACCCGCGACGCCCTGCTGAGCGCACTGCGGGCGGTCGGGGCCAAGGGTAAGGGCGAGGAGGTCACCAAGGTGCCCGCGCCCGCCGGGCTGGGCGTGGACTTCGTGCTGGCGGTCGGGCTCGGGGCGGCCGACAAGCTCGACGCCGAGCAGGTGCGCAAGTCGGCCGGTGCGGCCGGGCGGGCGCTGACCGGGGTGACTACCGCGGTCACCACCCTGTCGGGCCTGGATCTGGGCGCCGCCGCCGAGGGGTTCTACCTGGGCGCGTACCAGTTCACCGCGTTCAAGTCCGCCAAGAGCGCGCCCAAGTCCGAGGACCAGCCGGTGCAGCGGGTCGAATTCCTGGTGCCCGCACCGGGATTCGGCGAAGAGGAGCTGTTCCGGGCGCAGGCCATCGCCGAAGCCGTCGCCACCGCACGCGATTTCGTGAACACCCCGCCCAGTGACCTGTTCCCGGCCGAATTCGCCAACCGCGCGGCCGAACTGGCCAAGGCGGCCGGTCTCCAGGTCGAGATCCTCGACGAGACCGAACTCGAATCCCACGGCTACGGCGGCATTCTCGGCGTCGGCAAGGGCTCCTCGCGGCCGCCGCGGCTGATCCGCATCACCTACCCGGGCGGCGACCCCAAGGTGGCGCTGATCGGCAAGGGCATCACCTTCGACACCGGCGGCATCTCCATCAAGCCCGCGCAGTCCATGGAGAACATGACCTCCGATATGGGCGGCGCGGCGGCGGTCATCGCCACCACGCTGCTGGCGGCGCGACTGAGCCTGCCGGTCACCGTCATCGCCACCGTGCCCATGGCCGAGAACATGCCCTCGGCCACCGCGCAGCGACCCGGCGACGTGCTCACCCAGTACGGCGGCACCACCGTCGAGGTGATCAACACCGACGCCGAGGGACGCCTCATCCTGGCCGACGCGCTGGTGCGCGCGGGCGAGGACGAGCCGGACTACATCATCGACGTCGCCACCCTCACCGGTGCGCAGATGGTGGCGCTGGGCACCCGCACCCCGGGCGTCATGGGCACCGAGGTGTTCCGGGACCGGGTGGCGCGCATCTCGCAGGGCGTCGGCGAGAACGCCTGGGCCATGCCGCTTCCCGCGGAACTGCGCGCCGACCTGAACTCCAAGATCGCGGATCTGCAGAACGTCGCACCGCACCGCTGGGGCGGCATGCTGTCGGCGGGGTTGTTCCTCAAGGAGTTCGTGTCCGAGAGCGTGCAGTGGGCGCACCTGGATGTCGCGGGTCCGGCCTACAACACCGGCGGACCGTTCGGTTACATCGGCAAGGGCGGCACCGGTGTCCCGGTGCGCACGCTGATCGCCACGCTCGAGGACATCGCCGCGGAGTAACCGCGACGCGCGTCGACGGCGCGTGAAGAGTCGAGCAACGCCCGCCCCGCTTCGGCGGTGGCGGGCGTTCGCGTTGGCGCACAGCGCCGGTGCGCGTGTCGCCGCACATCTTGCGGCCCAGGGTCCGCGGGCTCAAGCCCATTGGGCGGTGCGGCGTTCCAGGATGCGGCGGCGAGCCTCGTAGTCGCGCATGCGCTGGGGGTAGCCGACGCGGCGGGCGTCGTAGACCGGGATACCGAGGGCGCCCGAGAGGCGCTGCGCTCCGCGTTCGCCGACCACGCGGCGGGTCCATTCGCCGTCGTGCGCGACCAGCAGCACCGTGACATCGGTGACCGTGGTGCGCGGCTCGACGAAAGCCTCCACGCCGTAATGGTTTCGCGTCCAGGCCGCGAGATGGGCCATGTCGGCCGGATCGGCCTCGCCTCGGCGCGCGCTGCCGCCGCGCCCGAACAGATCCAGGAAACCCATTCCCGTCAACCTCCTCTCCGGCTTCGGAAAACCGCCGGATACTTCGATAGTGCGCAGCTCACGCCCGCTTCGCCAGACGATCGGCGATTTCCATAGCAGCTGCACAGAATCCCTTCAGAATCGACTCAGCGGGGCCGCGATATCGACTCAGCGGGTCCCGCGATATCGAGCTCGGCGGGGGCGCGGGATCCGGTCAGCGGCACGCCGGGAAGGACCCGGCGGCGCAAACGTGATACGTGTCATGGCATCCCGCTATTTCACCCTCGTGCCGTGGCGTTCGACGCTCACGCCGGGAAATGTGGCGTAGAGAGGTCGGCACAACCGCCGCCCTGTGACACGCCGCACCCGGACGAGTGCAAGGATGGGTGGCTGGAACAAGAACCAACACGGATCTCCGGTGCCATCACCCCTGCGATGGCCGTCCGGGACGACACCGCGACCCGCGGTGCCACGCCCGCGGAGAGACGAACTGTTTAACCCGACGAGCAGTCAGAGGAGTCAACGGACATGACCTTCTCCGTCCAGATGCCGGCTCTTGGTGAGAGCGTCACCGAGGGCACTGTGACCAGGTGGCTGAAGAAGGAGGGAGACACGGTCGAGGTCGACGAGCCGTTGCTCGAGGTCTCCACCGACAAGGTCGACACCGAGATCCCGTCCCCGGCCGCCGGCGTTCTCGTGAAGATCGTCGCCCAGGAAGACGATGTCATCGAGGTCGGTGGCGAGCTCGGCGTGATCGGTGAGGCCGGTTCCGCTCCGGCCCCGGCCGCCGCCCCGGCTCCCGCCGCAGCCCCTGCCCCGGCCCCCGCGCCGGCGGCTCCCGCCCCGGCCCCGCAGCCGGTCGCCGCCGCACCCGCCCCGGCTCCGGCCGCCGCGCCCGCCCCCGCCGCTGCCGCCTCCGGCACCCCGGTCAAGATGCCGGAGCTCGGTGAGTCCGTCACCGAGGGCACCGTCACCCGCTGGCTCAAGCAGGTCGGCGACCAGGTCGCCGTGGACGAGCCGCTGCTCGAGGTCTCCACCGACAAGGTCGACACCGAGATCCCGTCGCCGGTCGCCGGCACGCTGCTGGAGATCTCCGCGCAGGAGGACGACGTGATCGCCGTCGGCGGTCAGCTGGGTGTCATCGGCAGCGGCGCTCCCGCGGCCGCCCCGGCCCCGGCTCCCGCGCCCGCTCCGGCCCC
>NZ_JBSGCY010000216.1:0-7828 GCF_053602115.1 Nocardia sp. NPDC004582
GGTGCTGTTCGAACGGCAGCTCGATGCCGAGGCCGATCGAATAGCCGCCCGCCTCCGACGCGCCCCGGTTGGCCGCCTCCATGGCGCCCGGGCCGCCGCCGGTGATGACCGCGAAACCGGCATGGGCCAAGGCGTTTCCGATCGCGACACCGGCCTGGTACTCGGCCGAGTCGGCGGGCGTGCGGGCGGAGCCGAACACGGCCACCGCGCGCGGCACCTCCGCCAAAGCGCCGAAGCCCTCGACGAATTCGGCTTGGATGCGCAGCACCCGCCAGGGGTCGGTGTGCACCCAGTCCGCGGGCCCGCGTTCGTCCAGCAAGTGCTGGTCGGTGGTGCCTATCCCCTTTTTCCGGTCCCGCCGCAACATGATCGGCCCCCGGAACCGTGGTGTCTTCGACAAACCCACACCCTCGTTATCGCCGTCAGCAGACATACAGGCAACCGTACAGCGAGCGGATGACCGCTGTCGGTCGCTCGTTCAGCGTGGTGCTGAACAGTTCATCGGCTTTTCTCGCCGGTGAGGTAGCTGCGCAGCATCGAGGCCACCTGGGTGATCTGATCGACGGGCAGATGCTCGTCGCGCTTGTGCGCCAGGTTCGGGTCGCCGGGACCGAAATTCACCGCGGGCATGCCGCGGGCGGCGAACCGCGAGACATCGGTCCAGCCGTACTTGGCGCGCACCCCGCCCGAGCCGTGCGCGTGCACGATCTCGATCAGGTCCTTGGCGGCCGGATTGGACAGGCCGGGCAGGGCGCCGGGCGCGCCGTCGGTGCGCTCGAAATCCAGGTCCAGTCCGGCGAACACCTCGCGCACGTGCTCGGTGGCCTGGTCCAGGGTGCGGTCGGGGGCGAAGCGGAAGTTCACGTCCACGGTGGCGATATCGGGCACCACATTGCCCGCCACACCGCCCTCGACGCGGACCGCGGACAGGCCCTCGCGGTAGGTGCAGCCGTCGATCTCGACCTCGCGGGCCTGATATCCGGCCAGCCGCTCCAGGATCGGGGCGAGCCGGTGAATGGCGTTGTCCCCCAGCCAGGCTCGCGCGGTGTGGGCGCGCACGCCGGAGGTGGTGAGCCGCGCCCGCAGGGTGCCCTGGCAGCCCGCCTCGATCCAGCCGCCGGACGGCTCACCGAGGATCGCGAGGTCGCCCTCGAGCCATTCGGGTAGTTCGCGTTCGATGCGGCCCAGCCCGTTGTACTCGGCCGCGATCTCCTCGCAGTCGTAGAAGATGAGGGTCAGGTCGTGCACCGGGTCGGCGACGGTGGCGGCCAGGTGCAGGAAGACCGCGTCGCCGGACTTCATATCGACGGTGCCGCAACCCCACAGCTGCCGTTCGCCGTCGGGGGTGGTCTCGAAGTGGCCGGGCACATTGTCGGCGATCGGCACGGTGTCCAGGTGTCCCGCCAGGATCACCCGGCTGGGCAGGCCCCGATTGGTCCGGGCCAGCACGGTATTGCCGTGCCGCAGGATCTCGAATCCGGAGGTCTGCTCGCGCAGGGCCTTTTCGACGATGTCGGCGATGACCTTCTCGTTCCGAGACACGCTCGGAATATCCACGAGCGCGGCGGTGAGTGAAATCGGGTCGGCTCTCAGATCGATGGTCACTCGATCCACCCTAAAGGAGGAATAACCGCAGTTCTTCGCACGGTCGCTGCGTTGGCACAAATCGGCACCGCATGCGGTATGAATTCGCAGCCCGGTAACGTGTGGGGACGTGAGTACTCAGGGAGCAGCAGCAGTCGGCATCGCCACCATCACCGTCAACGGGACGGTCCTCGACACCTGGTACCCGTACCCGACGCTCGGCGAATTCTCCGCCGACGAGGTGGGGACGGTGCGGCTGGACGCCTCCGATCCCGAGTACGCCAAGTTCGCCGCCTCGGCCGGCGTCGACGAGGACCGGCGGGTCGAGACCGTGGTGGTCCGCACCGTCATCGCCGACCTGGCCGCCGCGCCGATCGACACCCACGACGCCTACCTGCGCCTGCACCTGCTCTCGCACCGCCTGGTCCGCCCGCACGGCGCGAACCTGGACGGCATCTTCGGGCTGCTCGCGAACGTGGTGTGGACCAACCACGGCCCGTGCTCGACCGAGGAGTTCGAGCTGACCCGCCTGAAGCTGCGGGCCCGCGGCCAGGTCACCGTGTACGGCGTCGACAAGTTCCCGCGCCTGGTGGACTACGTGCTGCCCTCGGGCGTCCGCATCGCCGACGCCGACCGCGTGCGCCTGGGCGCGCACCTGGCCTCGGGCACCACCGTCATGCACGAGGGCTTCGTCAACTTCAACGCCGGCACGCTCGGCAACTCCATGGTGGAGGGCCGCATCTCGGCCGGTGTCGTGGTCGGCGACGGCTCCGACGTCGGCGGCGGCGCGTCCATCATGGGCACCCTGTCCGGCGGCGGCAAGCAGGTCATCTCGCTGGGCGAGCGCTGCCTGCTGGGCGCCAACTCGGGCCTGGGCATCTCGCTCGGCGACGACTGCGTGGTGGAGGCGGGCCTCTACGTCACCGCGGGCACCAAGGTGACGCTGCCGGACGGCGGCACCGTGAAAGCCGGTGAGCTGTCGGGCAAGTCGAACCTGCTGTTCATCCGCAACTCGCTGACCGGCGCGGTCGAGGTGCGCCCCCGCAAGGGCACCGGCATCGAGCTGAACGCGGCCCTGCACGCCAACGACTAGGGCGCGGTACGCGAAAACCCCTGACGGCCTGGGCCGCAGGGGTTTTCGTGTTTCAGCGCGCAGTCGCGAGGCGTGCCTACCTGTACAGGGCGCACCACGGGGCGGGCTGCCCGTCGAGCGGCGGGAGCGGGCTGGTGTTGTTGCACTGACCCGAGCCGGTCTGGAGCGCCTTGATCAGGTTCGAGGAACCGGCCGCCGACGGATCGAAGGATCCGGTGCCGGTGGGTCCGGTGTTCACCGACCCGGTGGTGGTGGTCCCGGCGACCGGCTCGGCGGGCTGCTGCATCGGGGTGAGCGGCAGTGGCGCGGCGGTCGCCGCGGCGGCGGGGGCCAGCAGTCCGGCGAGGACAGCGGTGGCGGCCATGGTGGTGCGCAGTGCGGTGGGCATCGTTCGGCCTTCCTGGATGACGAGAAAAGACAACCTCCAGGACGCTAGAGGCGGCTCCGATCGGCGGCCAGACCCCGAAACCCTCGGCAGCAGAACCTCGGTGTCAGTCGATGCCGAAGGCGATGACCCGCTCCGGGGTGATGCGGATGATCTCCGGGGACAGGCCGGGATAGAACGGTTCGACATCGCGCAGAGCCTGTGCGGTGCCGCGGATTTCGAGACAGCGCACGGTCCACGGGTCGACGGAGGGCACGTCGTCGACGACGAAGGCGATCCGGTCCTCCTTCGACAGATTCCGGAACTTCTGGCTGGCGCCCATGTGGTGGCCGCCGATATCGATGGTGCCGAGCGCCGCGTTGTAGCGGTAGCCGACCGGGTTGTTCTGCGGGGAGCCGTCGGGACGGACGGTGGCCAGCCGTCCGAGCCGCTGGCTGTTCAGGTAGTCGATCTGGGCGGTCGACAGGGATGCGGTCATGGCGATCACGCTAGAACCTCGACCGCGCTCGAGGTCAAGACAAGAGCTTCTTCTGCACCTTGCCCATGGCATTACGCGGCAGCGCGTCCACCAGGCGGACCTCGCGAGGGCGCTTGTGCACCGAGAGTTCGCCCGCCACATGGGCGATGAGCTCGCCGGCGAGCGCGGCGTCCGCCGCCTCATCGCGCGACACCACGGAGCCGGCGCGCGGCACCACGTAGGCGACGATGCGCTGCCCGAGATCCTCGTCCGGGACGCCGATGACGGCGGTCTCGGCCACCGCGGGATGCCCCAGCAGCGAGGTCTCGATCTCGCCCGCGCCGATCCGGTAGCCGCCGGATTTGATCAGGTCCACCGATTCGCGGCCCACGATGCGGTGGAAGCCCTCGGCGTCGATGACGGCCACGTCACCGGTCTTGAACCAGCCGTCGGCGGTGAAGTTCTCGGCGGTCACCTCCGGCTTGCCCAGGTAGCCGTCGAACAGCATGGGGCCCCGGACCTGGAGTCCGCCAACGCTTTCCCCGTCGTGCGGCACCGGCGCGCCGGACTCGTCGCGCAGCCGGGTCTCCACCCCCGCGACGGGGGTGCCGACCCAGCCGGGGCGGCGTTCGCCGTCGGGCCGGGTGGAGAGGGTGATCATGGTCTCGCTCATGCCGTAGCGCTCGATCGGGGCGTGCCCGGTGAGCTCGGCCAGCCGCTCGAACACCGGCACGGGCAGCGGGGCGCTGCCGGAGATCAGGATGCGCGCTTTCGTCAATTCCGCTGCGGCGCCGGGTTCTTCGACGATCCGCGACCAGACGGTGGGGACGCCGAAGTACATGGTGCCGTGCGCGTCGGCGTAGGCGCGCGGGCTGGGCTTGCCGGTGTGGATCAGCGGGCTGCCCGCCCGCAGCGGGCCGAGCAGGCCGAGGATCAGGCCGTGCACGTGGAACAGCGGGAGGCCGTGCACCAGAACGTCGTTCGAGGTCCAGCCCCACGCCTCGATCAGGGCGTCCAGTCCGGCGGCGATGGCGGCGCGGCTGAGCATCACCCCCTTGGGCGCGCCCGTGGTGCCGGAGGTGTACAGCACGAAAGCCGTTGCCTTCCCGGCGGGTTCGGCGTACCGGTGCCAGGACCGGGCGTGCTTGCGGACCGGGATCACCGGCAGCTCGGAGCCTTCGGGGGCCTTGCCCAGCCAGGCCTGGGCCTCGGAGTCGCGCAGGATGTGGGCCAGTTCCGCGCTGCCCGCGTCCGGCGGGACCGGGACCACGGTGACCCCGGCGATCAGGCAGCCGATCACCGCGAGCACGGTGGTGACGGTCGGCTCGGCCAGCACCGCGACCCGGCGGGCCTGGGCGACGCGTTCGGCGACCGAGGTGGCCGCGCCGAGCAGATCACCGCGCGACAGGGTCTCCCCGTCGATGGTGACGGCATCGGGGATATCGGCTCCGGCGGCGATGGCGGCCGGATTCAGCGAACTCAGCAACAGCGGCGACACGGGCTCACGCTACCCCGAGGCCGATATCCCGGTCCTGCCGCCGCGACGCGCAACGGTTCGCTTGCGAAGCGGACCAGCCGGTTGACAGACCAGCCGAGTGGGTAAGACAGTTTCTGTACAACCTTCTCACCAGAGGATGTGGTCAACGATGACCAGGCCGCTGCCCCGCACGTTCGAATCCGCCGTACCCGCACCGGAGATCGATGTCCGCCGCTATCTGGACGGCGCGGCCGGTTTCTTCGGCGCGGCCGCGAACGTGATCATGCAGCTCTCCAATCCGCCGGTCGGCTACGGCGTGGTGGAGAGCCCGGTGGAATCCGGGAACGTGATGGTCCACCCCTTCAAACGGCTGCGCACCACCCTCACCTATCTCGCCGTCGCGCTGCTCGGCAGCGAGGAGGACCGCGCCGCCTACCGCGAGGCCGTGGATTCGGTGCACAAGTACGTCCGCTCCCGTCCCGACAGCACCGTGCGCTACAACGCTTTCGACCCGAGACTCCAGCTCTGGGTGGCGGCCTGCCTCTACTGGGGCGCCCGCGACATCTACGAGCGGATGCACGGCCCGATGGACGACTACGACGCCGACGCCTTCTACCACTACGCCGCGCGCCTGGGCACCACGCTGCAAGTGCGCCCGGAGATGTGGCCCGCCGACCGCCCCGCCTTCGACCGGTACTGGGCCGAGAACCTCGCCAGGACCCGCATCGACCCGAAGATCAAGGCGTACTTCGACGATCTCATCGACCTGAAGATGCTGCCCCGCCCGCTGCGCCCGCCGTTCGCCGGCGTGCACCGCTTCTTCGTGACCGGTCTGCTGCCGCAACACCTCCGGGACGAGATGGGCATGACCTGGACGCCGCGCCAGGATCGGGCGCTGGCCGCCATGCTGCGGACGGCGGGCGTGGTCGAGTCGGTGGCGCCGGCGTCACTGCGCGCCTTCCCGCTCAACGTCTATCTCGCCGATATGCGCGTGCGCCGCCGGCTGGGCCTGCGGCTGGTGTGAAACCCGTTGCGGGTCAGGGGATCCGGAAGCTCGGGATGACGTGGGCGCGGGCGAATTCGCGCAGCGCGTCCGGATCGCCGAGCGGGATGACGGTCTGCGGGGTCAGCGCCAGCGAGAGCGCGGCGCGGGCGGTGAACTCCGCCAGCGGCAGCGGATCGTACTGCGGCAGTTTGCCTTCCGCCTGCAGCCGGGCGGTGAACTCGGCCAGGTAGTCGCGACCCAGTTCGATCACCGGCGCGCCCCGCACGGTCAGATACGGCAGCACGATCTCGGGTTCGGTCTTGAGCAGCCGGTCCAGCAACTGGTTGTTGCGCAGGCCCTCGGTGAAGGCGACGAACAACGCGACGATCTGTTCCTCCGCGCTGGCGTCGGCCTCGATCGGACCCTGCACCGCCGCGTCCACCTCGTCGATGAACTGGCGAGCCTGCCGCAGCCCGACGGCCTGAATGAGATCGTTCTTCCCGGCGAAGCGCCGGTAGAGGGTGGCCAGCGAGAGCCCGCCGCGCCGGGCGACCTCGACCATGCTGGTGCGTTTGATGCCGAAGTCGAGGAAGGCGAGCAGGGCGGCGTCGAGGACCTTGGCCTGATTGCGGTCCTCGGGGCCGGATCCGCGGACGAGCGGCAGCAGTTTGGCCAGTTTGGCCATGGTCCGGGCCCTTTCCGGTCGCAAAGAAACGGTGAGGCACTAATCTTCGCACATTGACACCGGCACCCCATGATGAGAAGGTGAGTGGCGAAATTTCTCACACTCTCCTCACCGTCGAGGAGTGACGACGAGGAGTCGAGTCAACGATGACCGCCCCGCTGCGCAAGTTCGACGAGTTTCCCCCGGCCGCTCAGCCCTTGACCCCCGCGGACATCCGTGAGCACATCGACGGCGTCGCGGCCTTCCTGGGCGGCGCGGCCAATGTCGTCATGCAGCTCTCGCTGAAACCCGTCGCCTACGGCGTGATGGAGAGTGACGTCGACAGCGGCAAGGTGACCCTGCACCCGGTCAAGCGGCTGCGCACCACCCTCACCTACCTCGCGGTCGCCCTGCTCGGCGACGACCAGGACCGCGGCGCCTACCGCGAGGCCGTGAACGGCGCCCACCGCAGCGTGCACTCCAAGCCCGGCGCCCCCGTCAAGTACAACGCCTTCGACCCCAAACTCCAGCTGTGGGTGGCGGCCTGCCTGTACTGGGGCGTGGACGACCTGTACCACCGCATGCGCGGCCCGATGGATCCCGAACTGGCCGAGGCCTTCTACCAGTACTGCGCCCGCCTGGGCACCACGCTGCAGATGCGCCCGGAACTGTGGCCCGCCACCCGCGAGGACTTCTACGCCTACTGGGACGAGAACCTCGCGACCAAGTCCATCGACGGACCCACCCGCAAGTACTTCAACGACCTCACCGACCTGAAGATGGTGTCGTGGCCGGTGCAGTTCGCCCTGGGCGGCCTGCACCGCTTCATCGTCACCGCGCTGCTGCCCCAGCACCTGCGCGACGAGATGTCCATGACCTGGAGCGCCCGCGACGAGCGCGTCTTCACCGGCTTCCTGCGCGTGGTCTCCGCGGTCTGGACCCGCATGCCCACGGTCCTGCGGCTGTTCCCCTACAACTTCTTCCTGGCGGACATGCGCCTGCGCCGCCGCTTCGGCCGGCCACTGCTCTGAACCCGGCGACCGGTCATCGGGCGCTCAGCCGCGCTCGGCCAGCGCGCGCAGGAAGAAGCCGAGATTGGCCGGGCGTTCGGCGAGCCGGCGCATGAGATAGCCGTACCACTGGGTGCCGTAGGGGATGTAGACGCGCAGCGCGTGCCCCGCGT
>NZ_JBSGCY010000217.1:0-7448 GCF_053602115.1 Nocardia sp. NPDC004582
GCGGCGGGCGCATGGCGGCGGCCCGGCCGGCGGCGGTGTTCGGCGGGGGAGTGTCCTCGTCCTCGCCGGAGGCCGCGCCCGCCACGATCGGGTGGCTCTGGCCGTAGTCCAGGTCGATGACGTCGGCGACGACCACGGTCACGTTGTCGGGACCGCCACTGCGCAAGGCCAATTCGATGAGCCGGTCCGCCGCCTCGTCGGTGGTGCCCTCGCGCAGGGTGTTGGCGATGGTCTCGTCGCTGACCACGTCGGACAGGCCGTCGGAGCACAGCAGGTAGCGGTCCCCGGCCCGAGCCTCGCGCACCACCAGGGTGGGGTCGATCTCGTTGCCGGTGAGCGCCCGCATGATCAGCGAGCGCTGGGGATGGGTGTGGGCCTGTTCCGGGGTGATTCGTCCCTCGTCCACCAGTGACTGCACGAAGGTGTCGTCACGGGTGATCTGGGCCAGCTCACCGCCCCGGAGCAGATAGGCGCGGGAGTCGCCGATGTGGGCGAGGCCGAGTTTGCGGCCGGCGAACAGGATGGCGGTGAGCGTCGTGCCCATGCCGTCGAGTTCGGGCTCCTCCTCGACCTGATCGGCGATGGACGCGTTGCCTTCGTGCACCGCACGATTCAGCTTGCCGAGCAGATCGTCGCCCGGCTCGTCGTCGTCCAGATGCGCCAGCGCGGCGATCATCAGTTGCGAGGCGACCTCACCGGCGGCGTGGCCGCCCATGCCGTCCGCGAGCGCGAGCAGTCGCGCGCCTGCGTAGACGGAGTCCTCGTTATTGGCTCGGACGAGACCACGGTCGCTGCGCGCTGCGTAGCGGAGAACAAGTGTCACGATCGCAGCTCGATCACTGTCTTGCCGACCCGGACAGGGGTACCGAGTGGGACTCGGACCGGAGTGGTGACCTTCGACCGGTCGAGGTAGGTCCCATTGGTGGAACCGAGGTCCTCGACGTACCAATCCTCACCGCGCGGCGACAGTCGCGCGTGGCGGGTGGAGGCGTAGTCGTCGGTGAGGACCAGTGTGGAGTCGTCCGCGCGCCCGATCAGCACCGGCTGCTGGCCGAGTGAGATGCGAGTGCCGGCGAGTGAACCCTGAGTCACCACGAGATATTTGGCGCCCTTCTGGCCCCGGCGAAAAGATGGGAGCACCGCGGAACCGCCTGCGGCCCGAGGCGCGACCCGAAGGCCGGAAGCCGCGTAGATATCGCTGCGCAGGGTCCGGAGCACCGCCCACACGAACAGCCACAACAGCAGCAGGAACCCCGCACGGGTCAATTGCAGGATCAATCCCTGCACGGTGCTCCACCTCCTGTTCGACCGTGTCGTAGGTACGGGGCAGTTACGGAGGTATGGCTCCGTGACCCCCAACCGGTGTGTTGCGTGTCAGCGCGGCCAGAGTCCGCCGCGAGTAATGGCAGCATCATAGGGCCGTCGACCGGTTGCGATCACGATACGACCGAGGAATTCCTAGTCATATCGTGACCTGCACCGCGAGCTTACGGGATCAGACGATCCGGATCAGGATCTCGGAATGTCCGGCGCGGATGACATCCCCGTCGGCCAGCTGCCAATCCTGGACGGGCGACCCGTTGACCAGCGTGCCATTGGTCGAACCGAGGTCCGAGAGCATCGCGGTCTGGCCGTCCCAGCGAACCTCGATGTGCCGCCGGGACACCCCGGTGTCCGGCAGCCGGAAGTGCGCGTCCTGCCCGCGGCCGATGATGTTGCTGCCCTCGCGCAGCTGATAGGTGCGGCCGGAGCCGTCGTCCAGCTGCAGCGTCGCCGAGTAGCCCGAGCCGCCGCGCGCCGGGGCCGCGCCGTAGCCGCCCTGGTCGTAACCCTGCTGACCGTAGCCCTGCTGGTCGCCGTAGCCGGCCTGGTCCGGGTACTGGTCGTAGCCCTGCTGGCCGTACCCGCCCTGCTGCTGACCGCCGTAGCCCTGCTCGCCGTAGCCGCCCTGCTGCTGACCGCCGTAGCCGCCGCCCTGCTCGTAGCCCTGCTGGCCGTAGCCCGGCTGCTGGCCGTAGCCCGGGTCGGCGTAACCCTGCTGCTGGCCGTAGCCGGCCTGGTCGCCGTAGCCCTGCTCGTAGCCCTGCTGCTGGCCGTAGCCCGGGTCGGCGTAACCCTGCTGCTGCCCGTAGGCCTGATCGGGCGCGGCGTACCCGCCCTGCTGGCCGTAGCCCTGCTCGGCGTAGCCGCCCTGCTGCTGGGCGCCGTAGCCGCCGCCCTGCTGCTGGTAGTCGTAGCCGTTCTGGTACTCGCCGTAGGCCTGCTCGGACTGGCCGTAGCCGCCCTGCTCGTAGCCCTGCTGCTGGCCGTGGCCGTAGTCGCCGTACCCCTGCTGACCGGGGCGGCCCGCAGGCGGGGGCGCGTACCCGCGGTTCCGCGGATCGGACTCCGCGGGCTCACGGCTTGGGTCGTAGCCTGAGTTCTGCGTCATGGGGCCAGCTCCTGGTTGCGGGTTGGGTCGTTGTGGGCGTTCAGGTCCCGGTGACGGGCTGGCCCGCCTGCCCGCGTCCGGATCCACCCGGCCGCGCGTCCTGAACTGTCCGGTGTGCAGCGTAGGGGATGCCTCGAACTCCACGTGCACTTCACCGTAGGTCTGCCACCCTTGCTCACGGATGTGGTCCTGCAGGTGTTTGGCGAACGCACGCACCGTGAGCTGGTAATCCTCCGTGGCGACCTGCTGGTCCGGCTGGCCTTCACCGTGTACGAGTTGCCGGAGATCGGATTCGTTGACGGTGATGACGTAGCTGTTGGGAGCCAGCAGATGCCCCCCGCCCAGATCCTGGACGTGGTCGCCGGCCTCACGCTGCAGTGCGGCCTCGACCTCCTGGGGGACGACACTGCCGCCGAACGCACGGGCGAAGACATCACCGACAGCCCCCTGGAGGCGGCGCTCGAAGCGGGAAACGAACCCCATCGCCCCTCCTTCCCGGGTCGTGTCGTTTCTGACCTGCCAATAGTCGTGCGTGGAGCGTCCCGGATCGCAACACGCAGGCATGGCGTGTCGCCGGAGGGACACGGTCTTTGCATGATATCCACGATCGTCCACACCTGTAACTCTTGGCGGCGAGCCCAGGTTCCCGGGTCGTACCCGCTGCGCTACGAAGCATGCGCACCCCCGATAACCAGGCGATTTCTTTTTGACGCAAACCCCGTGATACGTTCTTCTCGTCGCTCGGGCGAGTGGCGGAATGGCAGACGCGCTGGCTTCAGGTGCCAGTGTCCGTAAGGACGTGGGGGTTCAAGTCCCCCCTCGCCCACCACGAGGAAGGCCCTCGATCCAATCGGATCGGGGGCCTTCTTCTATGTCCGGGTCCGGTCGCCGCTGCCCGGGTCGGATCGCTGTCGGGGCCCGCTCGCTCCGCCCGGTCCGGGTGGTCCGGGAAACCGCGGATGTGATGAAGGTCGCACACCCTGTTCGGGGCTGGTTTCGAGAGGCGTTGCCAGGGGCCGTTTCTGGGCCGCGCGAGGGGTGAAAATCGTTTGCCGGAGGATGCCGCCTCGGGTATGCGCCCGATTACTGTCCAGCGTTGCCTGATGATCATTTAGCTAAAACCATTCGAAACAAACTTGAGGTTTGTTTGACCCCAAGCGACTGCTTGGCAATCAGGCTGAGCTGCGACGAAACACCAGCTTAACGGGGGTTGAACCGAGGGTGAGCGGAGAATTCACGAGTTTTCCGCAAACCGTATGACGGCGTTCGAAACACATCGCGCGCAATGGGCTGAAACGGGTCCTGAAACACGACCGCGGGGATAGTTTCGGGTCCCTCCGCAGACCGCCCGCAAAGGGTATGCGGAGAATTAGCGACGGTGCCGTGTTCCCTACGGAGAAGGCGCATTTCGCCTGGTCGCGTTATGCGCCCGGTGGGCAAGTCGGAGGTTGCGTAGCCATAACGATTGTGTAGAGTCAACGGCAACGCTGGCCGCAGCTGAGCCGGACTCGCTGCGGCCAGTGGAAATCAATCCGAACCCTGCTCGCGACTACGAAGTCGCCACTCTCGCAACCGGTTCCGGATGGTTCCCGATCGAATTGCCCGTGATGTGCTCCGGGCCCATCTCCCGCGCTGTGTCATCCATCGCTCGCGCTGTGTCGTCCATCTCTCCGGCCGCCCGGCGACCGCGCCCGAATACATAGGCCAGGAAACCGAGTTCGGCCACCGCGCCGATCCCGATCCGCACCGCGGTGGGGAATCCGCTGGGCGTCACGAAGCCCTCCAGGAATCCCGACACCAGCAGCACCCCCGCCAGGCCCAGCGCGATCACCGCCGTCGCCCGTCCCTGCCGGGCCAGCGCCCGCGGGCGGCTCTCCCGGCCCGGGTCGATCAGCGTCCAGCCCAGCTTCAGGCC
Organism: Nocardia sp. NPDC004582; assembly: GCF_053602115.1. Classification (NCBI taxonomy): domain Bacteria; kingdom Bacillati; phylum Actinomycetota; class Actinomycetes; order Mycobacteriales; family Nocardiaceae; genus Nocardia; species Nocardia sp. NPDC004582. The sequence continues at coordinate 4,347 of NZ_JBSGCY010000217.1, forward strand.
CGCGCCGCCCGCCACGAAAATGGCTGTGAGCTCGAGCATTCCGTGCGGCAGGATCCACCCGAAGAACGGTCCCAGCCGTCCCGCCTCGGCCATCAGCCCGGCACTGACGCCCAGGTTCAGCGCGTTCATGAACAACAGGTAGACGGCGGGCAGCACCAGCACCCCCATGAACAGCGCCATGGCCGACACCCACGCGTTGTTGGTCCACACCTTCGCCGCGAACGCGTCGTGCGAGTGCTCGTAGTAGTAGGTCTCGAATTCGCCGCCCGGCTTCGTCAAGGCGTCTGTATTCATGTCCAGCCCGAGGCGCCGGCGCGTGGTCTCGGAATTGGCCACCGCCGCGCCGAGCGCCGCCGCGCCGAGCAGGAACACCGCCGCCACCGACAGCCACCACGGCCAGGCCCGGTACACGGCGGCCGGGAAGCGGTGTGTGAAGAAGTACCCGATCTCGTGCGGAGTATCGATGCGCGCGCTCAGGATCCGCCCCCGCGCGCGGGTGAGCACCGCGGACAATCCGGTGATCAGCTCCGGGTCGGCGTCCCGGGTCTGCAACCGGGCCAGCTGCTGTGAGGCCACCCGGTACAGCCGCACCAGTTCGTCGGCCTCGGCGCCGCTGAGCCGTTTGCCGCCGGACGCCAGCCGATCCAGCCGGTCCCAGCAAGGCCGGTGCACAAAGGTGTAAGCGTCCAGATCCATCGGTTCCCCTCCTGCGCTACGGCTGACAAAATGCTAACCACCATGGCACTTTTCACCACCGGCGAGGCGGTCGCCGTCGAACTGCCGATCGCGCGGATCCCGACCCGGGCCGCGGCGTTCCTGCTCGACCTGATCGTGCAGTTCATCCTGGGTGTGATGCTGCTCCTGCTGTTCCGGGCGCTGCTGGTGCGGATCGGGGCGGACGCCGCCTGGCGGGACGCGGCCATGCTGGTGGCCCTGGTGAGCGCGGCCATCGGGTATCCGGTGGTGTTCGAGACCCTCACCCGCGGGCGTTCGCTCGGGAAGATGGCGGTCGGGCTGCGGGTGGTGCGCGCCGACGGCGGGCCCATCGATTTCAAGCACGCGGTGACCCGCGGCCTGGCCGGGATCGTCGACTTCTGGGTGCTGGGCACCGGTCTGATCGCGGTCGTGGTGTCGCTGTGCTCGCCGCAGGGCCGCCGGGTCGGGGACGCGCTCGCGGGGACGGTGGTGGTGCACGACCGCAGCCGGCTGCCGTTCGCGGCGCTGGCCGCGCCGCCGCCGTGGCTGGCGGGCTGGGCCCGGCCGCTGGACCTGTCCGGGCTCTCCGATGAGCAGGCGTTCGCGGTGCGGCAGTACCTGCTCCGGTTCCGCACCCTGACCCCCGAGGTGCAGGACCGGCTGGGCCGGGCGCTGGTGGTCTCGGTGTGCGCGAGCCTGCGCACCGCGCCCTTGAACGGTTATCCGCCGCTGCAGATTCTGGGCGCGGTGCTGGCCGAACGCCAGCGTCGCCAGCTGCCGCCGCCGAGTTTCGCGCCGCGGCAGCCGGTTCCGGTCACAGCGCTCCGGTCCGCTTGAGTTCGAGGTACTCGTCGGCCAGCGCGCCGGGCAGCAGGTCCGGGGGCGCGGTGATGACGCGGACGCCCGCGCGCCGCAAGGTCTCCCGGGCCACGGCCTCTTCCGCGATCACGTTCTCGGCGGCCGCGGCGGTGTAGAGGTCGGTCAGCCCGGTCCGGTGCGCGGCGGCGGCCGCCACCTCCGGGTCGGTCACCGACACCACCAGCACCCGGTGCCGTTCGGCCAGCACCGGCAGCACCGGCCGCAGGCCCTCCTGCACGGTGGCGGCGTCGAGGTGGGTGAACCAGACCACCAGACTGCGGCGGCGGGCCCGTCGCAGGGTCGCGCGCAACATACCGCGGTAGTCGGTGTCGGCCAGTTCCGGGGTGAGTCCGGCGAGCGCGTGCATCAACTTGAGCTGCAGGCGTTTTCCGCCGACACCGCGCACCTCGGTGCGCAGCCGCCGGTCGTAGGCCAGCAGGTCCACCGAGTCGCCGCCGGCGGCGGCCAGCCCGCCCAGCAGCAGGGCGGCCTCGATGGCGGCGTCGAGGCGGGTACCGCCACCGTGTGCACTACCGGCTCCACCGATGCGACCCGCGCTCACCCGTCCGGTGTCGAGCAGCATCACCACGTGCCGGTTGCGTTCCGGCCGCCAGGTGCGGACCAGCACGTCGTTGGCGCGGGCGGTGGCTCGCCAGTCGATGGTGCGGACGTCGTCGCCCGCGACATATTCACGGAACGAATCGAATTCGGTGCCCTGGCCGCGAATCGTGGTGGTGTTGCGGCCTTCCAGCTGCTGCAACCGCTCGACCTTGGAGGCCAGCAGCCGCTCGCTGCGGAACGGCGGCAGCGCGCGCAAACGGGCCGGAACCTGGCGGCGGACCTGGCGTCCGGCCACCCCGAGCGGGCCCAGCAGGCGCACGGTCACCGGACCGGCCACCCGGTCGCCGTGATATTCCGGGGTCAGCTCGGTGCGCAGCCGAATCCTGGTGTTGGGCGGCAGGTTCAGTGCGTGCGTGCGATGCCGGGCGTGCGCGCTCGGCGGCCAGTCGTCCCACAGCGTGCCGCGTACCGGGCGGGTCCCGGAGTTCAGCACCGCCAGTTCCACGTCGATGCTGCGGCCGGTGCGCACGGTGGTGAGCGGTTCCCGGGAAAACTCCAGCGCGCCGGGCGATCCCATGGCGATCAGATCGGTACCGATGAGCGCGGCCAGCGCCAGGGTGGCGTTGAGGACGCCGAGCCAGGACGGCTGCGCCAGCGTGACGTACAGGGCCGCGAGCACCGCGGCGGCGGCCAGCCGGCCGGTGACGATCACCGCCTACACCGGAACCGGGACGGACATCAGCAGCGAGGCCAGCACGCCCTCGGCCGTGACGCCCTCCACCTCGTGCTCGGGCCGCAGGTGCAGCCGATGCCGCAGCACCGGCGTCGCAACGGCTTTCACGTCGTCGGGGGTGACATAGCCGCGGCCGTGCAACCAGGCGAAGGCCCGCGCGCACGCCCTTGTTCTTGAACGCGGAACCGCACAGCACCGGGTAGAGCTCGGAGTTGACGGTCATCTTGCGGATGGCGCCCTTGATCTCCTCGACC
>NZ_JBSGCY010000218.1:0-7390 GCF_053602115.1 Nocardia sp. NPDC004582
GCGCGGCCAGGCCCACGAAGCCGAGCGGGCCCACCGCGGCGGTCGCCAGCGCGGCGCAGCAGACCGCGGCGGCGATGAGGATCGCCTGCTGGGTCTGGATGCGGACGCCCAGGATGCGGGTGGTGTCGGTGCCGAACCGCAGCGCGGCCAGCGTGCGCGCCGATCCGGCGGTGACGAGCAGCGCCAGCCCCAATCCGATCGAGGCCGGGATCAGGCTCGACCAGTCGGCCCTGTTCAGTGATCCGGTCAGCCATTGCTGGGCGTGCGCGGCGTCGGTGAGCGTGGCCCGCGTCAGCAGCCAGCTCACCACCGACAGCAGCGCCGCGTTGACGCCGATCCCGATGAGCACCAACCGGAATCCCATCACCCCGGCGTCGCCGGACGCGGTCCGCCCCCAGGCCAGCAGATAGATGAGCACCGCGGTCAGCAGTCCGCCCGCCAGCGCCGCCCCCGAAACCCCGAGCGCCGCGGCCGTCCCCGTCCCGGCCCCGCCGAGACCGACCAGTACCGCGACCGCCCCGACACTCGCGCCGGAGGTGATCCCGAGCAGGTCCGGGCTGGCCAGGGGGTTGTGCAGGATCGACTGCGTCACCGCGCCCGCCAGCCCCAGCGCCGCCCCGACCACCACAGCGGTCAGCGCCCGCGGCAGCCGCGAATCCATGATCACGAACCGCTGCGCCCGGGTCCCGCCGCCGCCGAGCACATCCAGCACCCGCGAGAGCGGAATCCGGAACTCGCCCACCGCGATATCCAGCGTGAACAATCCGAACAGCAGGGCCGTCAGACCGATCACCGCGATCAGCGCCGTCGGACGCAGGACGGAGGAGAACCCGCCCGCGCGTACGGCGGGCCGGACTGCCCGCAATCTGGCCGCGGCGCTGGTTCGTTCGGCCCCCGCTGTCCGCGGCGAGCGTCCACGGTGCTCGCCCTGGCGCCCGGAGCCTGCTGGTTCGTCCGGGTCCGGGCGCTGGTGCCGGCGTTGTGTGTGCCCTCCCCGCGAGGGGGATCCGGCTGCGCGGGTGCGTGGCCCGGCTTCATCGGCTGTGCCCGAGTGGTGGCCGTCGGCCTCGTCGCAAGCGCTGCTGTCCGGTGTCGTGGATGTCGCCGGTCGGCTGCCCGCCGCGGAGTTTGCCGGTGAGTCGCCCGAGCTCACAGCGTCGAGCGTGTCGTTGGGAGGTGTCGGGAGTGTCACAGGCTCACCAGCTTTCGGCGGCGGACGAGCAGGAGGAAGAAGGGGGCGCCGAGGGCCGCGAGGGTGACACCGGCCTGGAGTTCACCCGGGCGGGCGATCAATCGGCCGGCGGTGTCGGCCAGCAGCAGGACGACCGCGCCGAGCAACGCCGAGTAGGGGAGCAGCCACCGGTAGTCGGGGCCGGTGAACGCCCGGGCCAGGTGGGGGACGATCAGGCCGAGGAAGGCGATGGGGCCGACGGCGGCGGTGGCCGCGCCCGCGAGCAGCACGATCGCGAGCAGGCCGAGGGCGCGGCTGCGGGTGATGTCGACGCCGAGTCCGCGGGCCACGTCGTCGCCGAGGCCGAGCAGGTTCAGGGTCGGGGCGCAGGTCAGGGCCAGGATCGTGCCGACGGCGAGGAATGGCAGCACCTGCCGGAAGACGGTGGCGTCGTGCCCGGCCACATCTCCGACGACCCAGTAGCGGTAGGTGTTGAGGGCGGTCCCGTCCAGCAGGACAACGATATTGGTCATGGCCTGCAGGAACGCGGTCACGGCCGCGCCCGCGAGGACCAGGCTCAGCGGGCCGGCCTTGCCGCCGCCGAGCGCGGAGCTGCCGAAGACGACCGCGCCCGCGAGCAGCGCGCCCGCGAAGGCGAACCAGATGTACTGCGCCGGGCTGGTGAGCGCGAGCAGGTGGATGCTCAGCGCCGCGAGGAACGCCGCGCCCGCGTTGATGCCGAGTAATCCGGCGTCCGCGAGGGGGTTTCGGGTGTAGCCCTGGATGAGTGCCCCGGCCATGCCGAGCGCGAGTCCGGTGATGAGGGCCAGTCCGGTTCGGGGGAGCCGCAATTCGCGCACGATCTGGGCGGCGGTGTCGGTGGCCGGGCACGAAAGCGGCAGTCCGCCAGGGCAGGTGAGCGCGTCGTAGACGGTTCCGGGCCCCAGGGTGCGGGTGCCGAGGGCGATGCTGGCGGCCAGCGCGCCGAGCAGGAGCACGGCGAGAACGAGAAGTCCGGACAGACGTCGCCGTCTGGTGGTGACTACGGCGGGCACGGTGACGAACTACTCCTGACACGTTCTATGGTCGATAAGTCTGGTAAGCCTAACCTATCTTCTCGTACGCGTTGTCCAAGCTCCACGCCTTTGGTCCCCACATTGGCCGAATAGTCGATGAATGAGGAGGTTCGATGCTCGAACCCGTAACCGTGTGCCCGCCGCGCGATTCCAGGCTCGCCTTCGGGACGGCCTGTCACCGCCTGCGCGCCCTGCAACCCGACCACCCGCGGGTCTACGCCGTCGCCGCCATGGTCGACCAGGGCAAACGCAGATGGTGGCGGCTCGCCGACGGCATTCGTGAGGGCCGCATCGAGCTGATGTACCGGCGCCACGCCGCGGAGATGAGCAATGCCGACATCGCCGCCGAGGTGGTGGCCACCGCGCTGATCCACGCGGTGCTGGGCCGGGTGATGGCCATGGTGGTCTCGGAGGGCCGCGCCTGGGATCCGGGCCTGGAGAACCTGTGGATCCACACCGACAATGACGGCGGCATCGACTGGGCCGGGCTGTCCGACACCACCATTCGCGTGCTCGACGGCGACCCGTTGGCCGGTGAGGACGGCGTGGTGGCGCTGCCGTGCGAACCCGCGCTCTACGTCTGGCTCGCGCACCGCTGCCTGCCCGCGCTGACTCTCATCCAGGAGGCGATGACGCATTGCTCGGGGCTGGGCGTGCGGCGCTTCTGGGGGCTGGTCGCGGAATCGGTGGTGGGTGCGGCGACCTACGTTCCCGCCCTGGCCAATACGTCCTCCTCCGAGGGCGCGCGCCGCGGTCAGGCCATGCTGGCGGCCTTCGAGGACCGTGGTCTGCCGGTGCGCCGGGTGTGCGTCAGGTAGACCTGTCGGTCCGCCGGGACTGCCACGCCACCGGTTTGCTGTAGCCGTCGAATCGGCGCTGTATCGCGCCCGCCCGGGTCTCGCAAGTAGACTGTGCGGCAAACGATCCTGATGCACTGACGGTGCGATTCAGGTGCCGTGGCCGAGAGTGGGCGGGCTATCTGCGCAATGGTGTGCTGCGCACTTGCTGCTGCTACTGTTCCGACCGCGGTGCGGGTATCCCGAGGGGTGCCCGCACCGCGTCGTCGGATCGAACTGGTGGAGGCGTGGATGGCGGTCGTGTTCGATACCGCGGCAGTGGCCCGGCACGAGCGCGCGGACGCCCTGGCCGCCGTCGCCTCGGAGACCGTGACCGCCGCCGACGTCCGCTTCGCCGATCGCAATGGGGCGCACGGCCGTTTGGAAACGTGGCTGTTCGGGCCGGTGGAAGTATTGCGGGTCGAGGCCACCGGGGTCGACGTGCTGCGGACCCCGCACCATGTCCGGACCAGTCCGGCGGGTCTGTTCTCGGTGACCCGGCAGCTCGGCGGCACCCGCATCCACGAGCATTTCGGCATGCAGGAGGTGCTCGCACCCGGCGATTGCGGCGCCATCGACCACGACAATCCGTTCGTGTCGGTGATGCGCGGGGCCTCGATCAGCGTGAGCCTGCGCATGTCGGTGGACGAGCTGGAACTGCCGGGCGATGTGGTGCGCACCGCGGCGATGAGCCTGCGCCGCAGTCCGTTGTGCCCGCTGGTCTCGTCGTTCATGGCCGATCTCATGGCCCGCGCGGACACCATCGAAAACGATCCCGGCGCTGCCGATCTGGGGCGGGCCGGGGTGGATATGGTGCGCGCGCTGGTGCTCTCGGCGGCCGGAGCCGAGCCGGTGGAGGGGAGCGGAGCCGGACTGCCCGCCCCGCTGCTGCTGCGCCAGATGGAGACCTACCTGCGGCTGAATCTGCGCCGCCGCGACCTGACCGCGGCCGAAGTCGCCGCCGCGCACCACATCTCGGTGCGCCGGATGTACCGGTTGTGGTCGGACCAGGGGGTGTCGATGCAGCAGTGGATCATCGGGGAACGCCTGGAGCTGACCCGCCGGATGCTCGCCGATCCCCGGCACGCGGAGCGCACCATCGGCTGGATCGCGCGAGCCTCGGGATTCCGCGACGCGAGCCATTTCACCCGCCGATTCCGCGCCGCCTATGGTGTCGGCCCGAGCGAGTGGCGGGCCGAGGCGCGCGGCGTCGGCGGGTCCGCGAGCTGAGGCTCAGGCGGTGGCCGCCGCGTAGCGCCAGTCCCGCGGGGTCATGCCGTACGCGGCCCGGAACCGGCGGGTGAAATGCGTGGCGTCGCGGAAGCCGACGGTGTGCGCGATGGCGCTGATGGTGCGCCCGCCGTGGGCGGGATCCACCAGCAGGGCGCGTGCGGCCGCGAGCCGTTCGCCGATGATCCACTGCTCCAGTCGAATTCCGGCGTTCGCGCACAGCCGGTAGAGGTAGCGGGCGGACATATTGTGGGCCGCGGCGATCTGCTCGACCTTCAGGTCGGGGTCGTTGAGGTGGCGGCGCACGTAGTTCTGCACTTCGCGAACCACGGCCTGCTGGTGGGCGGGGGTCTCGTCACCGGTCGCGGGTCCGGAGGCGGACAGCAGCAGCGCCCGCACCATCTCGACGCAGCACTGGCCCACCATGACCGCGGCCGGATCGCGTTCGAGCGCCTCGGCGCCCTCGATGAGTTCGGTGATCTGCCCGGCGATCATGTCGTGCAGCGGGCTGTGCCGCAGGCGTCCGGTGGCGGCGGCCAGAGTCTCGCCCGACACTCCCAGCCGATCGCGAGGCACGGCGATGCACCAGGATTCGCCCAGACCGTCCCAGCCGACCTCGAAGGGCGTGGCGAAATCCCAGAGCGCGCATTCGCCCGGCGCGGTGACGGTGTGGCGGCCGTTCTGATAGTGATGGCGGACCGCCTGCTTCTGCAGCACCACCGCGATCGCGGACGAGGGTGTTCTCAGCACCTGCGCGGGCGTCCGGCGGACCCGGACGGCCGAAATCTGGATCCGGTGCAGGGTGGCCACCCCGAGCCGCCACTTCTCGTGGCGGGTGACGATGCGTTCGGGTGGATCCAGCAGTTCCGCGTCCACCTGCAGGGCCACCGACTTCGCGAGGTCGGTGACGAGGCCGTGCCGATGCTCGACCGGGCACGACTCCGCATCCAAAAGGACAGCCATCACAACTCCCCTCGGAACTCGCCCCGCCTCGAGTTCCAGCTTCGCGCTGAACATTACGAACTGCCTGATTTTAAAAAGTTCCGGCCGAACTCCACGCATGCGCGAAGCGGTCATTACGAGGAGCGCAGTGCTGAAAAAATCGGCAAACAGGACTGGTCGGTCAACCGACCAGTGTTTTCGTCGACCTGGTTCGACCCTGCGTGCCATTCGCGCGGCACACAGAGGCGACAATCGGGCGCCCACAGCAAATTTGCGAGCGATGCCACACCCGTCGTGTGCCGGTTCACGACCCGGGCCGGTCGCGGCGTTATCGGTGCACGGCAGGCAAGATTCGTGGCACGCAGGGCCGAGAATGCGCGACACGCATAGCCGGGATGCGCGGCACCGATGGTCAGCATTCGCGGGCACGCAGAGCACGGCCGGCCCGCACGGGCTGTGAGCCTCGTCGGCGACTTCGGGGAAGAACGGCGCGAGCAGACAGGGCAGCGGACATGCCTCGGCCCCCGCACCGGATGAGCCGGGCGGGGGCCGAGTGGAATCAGTGCGCCGTACGCACCAATTCCAGATCGCGGAACTCGCTGCCGGACACCGCTAGCTGCGCCGGTTCGGAGTCGATCGCGGTGAGACGCAGCCGTTCGACCGTCATGACCGGCACCCCCTCGGCGACGGCGCGATATCCGCTCCCGGTGCGGTGGACCGTGTCGGCGGCCAGACAGCCGGGCAGCACCACCAGGCGATCGACCGACAACCGGTGTCCGGCAGCGCCTTCGGGGGTGCTGCCGGCCGAGGCGAGCGCGTCGGCCAGGATCCTGGCGAGCGCCGGATGCGGCAGGCTCGCGCGCGGCGCGCCCGGTGTGCACCACAGATCGGCGTCGTGATGGCGCGGCACCGTGGTCCCGTCGGTCACGAGGGGCTCGTACCCGGGTGGGACGGGATTCGCGGTGTACCGCAAGGTCATGGCTCCGATGCCGGGGAGCGTGACCTGTACGCCCCACACCCCATCGGTCCAGGCGCCACGGGCGGTGACCTCGACCTCGAGCTCGCCCTCGTGGGGAACGCGCAAGGCAGACAGGTCCACTCGCAGCCCGGTGATCTCGAGCAGGTGCTGCCGGGCCCGGTTCTCCGGTCGCACCCAATCTCCGGCCGCCAGCGCGTATTCCAGCAGCATGCCCAGCGGCAGGGTGCCGCCCGCGACCAGATGCGGTTCCGAGCCCGGCGTCAGCCGGTGGCGGGTGGTGAAGAGCCGATGTTCGAGGAAGGAGCCGGCGTCGCCGAGCAGCCGCCGCGCGGTGGTCGTCCGCGCCGCGTCGGGATGTTCGGCGGGCAGCACGATCGTGCGGACACTGCCCGGCCGCCACATGACGCCGAGTCGCCCGAGATAGGTGGCTTCGCCCGCGGTGCGGGCGCTGACGCCCGGATCGTGTGGTGCGCTCAGTTCGGCCTGCCAGTGCGCGACCGCCTCCTCGGGGAGCACGGTGGAGCAGTATTGCGCCGCGCCTTCGTAATTGACGATATTGCCGATGCGTTCCCAGGTGGGCCAGCTGATGCTGCGGACCGGGATGCCGTAGCGGCGTTCGGCCCAACAGGCCAGCTGGGTGAGCGCGTTGTTGGCGGCCGCGTAGGGGAAGTGGCCGATCATGCCGCCGAGTCGCCCCGAGACCGAGCTGACGGCGCACACCATGCGGGGCGTGGTGCGCAGCAGGGTCGCGGCCAGCAGGTTCTCGAAGCCGATCACCTTGGTGTCCATGGTGGAGTCCAGGTCGGCGTCGGTCTGCGCGGGGATGCGGACGCCGCGATAGACCCCGGCGTTGTGGACCAGGATGGTCGGCGGGCTCGGCAGGCGATCGAACAGCGCGTCCACGGCGGCCCGGTCGACGATGTCGCAGACCTCGTAGTCGATGGCCAGCCCCTCGGCGCGTGCGGTCTCGAGATTGCGCTGTAGCTCGCGCAGCCGGTCGGTCACCTCCAATTCCTGTACGGCGGTGCGGATTCGGTCCGGATCGCCGGAGCGGGACGCGGCGTCGCGCAGGACGTCGCGCCGGTGCCGGGCGTGGGTGTCGTCGTCGGCGAGCGCGGTGCCCGGGCAGGGCGCGCGCCCGGTCACCACGACCCGT
>NZ_JBSGCY010000219.1:0-7384 GCF_053602115.1 Nocardia sp. NPDC004582
GCCGCTGCCCCGGCGGGGACGCGATCGGCCCCGGCCGGATCCGCGGCGGAATCCGAGCGCTCGAACGGCGGGCCCGAAGCCGCCGCGCCGCACCGCGATGCGCCGCAGCACGATCCGGCGGAGGTTCGCAAAGTGATCGCGGCCGCGATGACGAGATCCAAACGCACCGTCCCGCACTACTACCTGTCCAGCACCATCGATATGACCGCGGCGCGCGACTGGCTCGCCGACCACAACCGCCGAGTCCCGGTCGCCGACCGAATCCTGCCCGCCGCCCTGTTGCTGGCGGCAACCGCCCGCGCGGCCGCCGCGGTGCCGGAGCTCAACGGCCACTGGATCGACGACGAATTCCGCCCCGCCGCGGCCGTGCACCTGGGTGTCGTGGTGTCGATGCGCGCGGGCGGCATCATCGTCCCCACCATTCCCGACGCCGACCGCCTCGCCCTGCCGGAGCTGATGAGCGCCCTGCGCGGCGTCGCCGAACGCGCCCGCGCCGTCCGCCTGCGCTCGACCGACGCCACCCCGGCGACCATTACCGTCACCAATCTCGGTGACCTGGGCGTGGATTCGGTCTTCGGCGTCATCGCCGCCCCCCAGGTCGCGATCGTCGGCTTCGGCGCGGTGACCGAGCGTCCCTGCGCGGTCGGTGGCCTGCTCGGCGTGCGACCCCAGCTCACCGCGACCCTCTCCGCCGACCACCGCGCCACCGACGGCGCGATCGGCGCCCGCTTCCTCCATGCCGTCGACACCCTGCTGCACACCCCCGAGGAGCTCTGAAAGCCATGGCCACCAGCCTGTCCCACGAGGTCGCCGACGATCTCATCCGAGGTGCCCTGCACGGCTTCGACACCCCGGACCATCTGGCCGCCCTGCCCGGCGACGCCCCACTGCGCGAAACCCTGGCGCTCGACTCGCTCGACTTCCTGACCTTCGTCGAACGCCTCTCCGCCGCCGCGGATCGCCGCATCGAGGAATCCGACTACCCCCGGCTCACCACCATCGCCGCCTGCGTCGAGTTCCTCACCGCCTGACCGCGGACCCCGGACAGCCCTGTGGACCGCCACCTCCGACGTCCTCGATTCGAGCGGCATCGGGTCTGGCGGTCACGTGCGCACGGACGCCGCTATGCCGTGGCGTGGACGCACTCGGCCGTGGGCTCCCGGGCGGCGGCGCGGCGGCGGACCACCCAGCGGCGGAATTCGTCCGCGCCCCACACGATCAGGGGGAACGGCGCGGTGACAGCGAGCATGGCGGGGCTCAAGGCGGCGGTGCCCAGCAGGGCTTGCAGGGGCGGCAGGTAGATGATGGCGGCGGTGAGCGCCAGCTCGAAGGCGATGCCCCACAACAACAGCGGATTGGAGAACACGCCGATCGACCGCAGGGAGGCGCGTTCGGTGCGGGCGGCGAAGGCGGTGCCGATCTGGCCGGTGACCAGACCGAGCAGGGTCATGGTGGTGGCCTGCCGGTAGGCGTGGTGCAAGGGCGTGCCGGGTCCGGTGGGCGCGCCCGGGTACCAGCCGGCGCGCAGCAGCACGAGGAAGAATCCCGCCATCGCCAGGGCCGCGCACAGCACTCCGAGGAACAGCCAGGCGCGCAACAGCATTCGAGCGCGGATGACCGGTTCGCCGCGGGGGCGGGGCGGCCGGCGCATGAGTCCCGGCTCGGCGGGTTCCCGGCCCAGGGCCAGTGCGGGCAGGGTTTCGGTGCCGACGTCGAAGGACAGCAGCTGCAGGACGGTGAGCGGCAGCGGTACCGCGCCACCGGAGAGCGCGAACACCAGGAACGGCACGATCTCGGGGGTGGCGTGGGCGAAGATGTAGAAGATGAACTTGCGGATGTTGACGTAGACGCGGCGTCCCGCCTGGATGGCCGCGGTGATGGTGGCGAAGTTGTCGTCGGTCAGCACCATGGTGGCGGCCTCGCGTGCCACGTCGGTTCCCGAGCGGCCCATGGCGATACCGATATCGGCGCGCCGCAGTGCCGGCGCGTCGTTGACGCCGTCGCCGGTCATGGCCACCACGTGCCCCGCGGCGCGCAGCGCGTCGGCGATGCGGAGCTTCGCCTCGGGCGAGGAACGGGCGAAGATCAGGTCGGCGTCGGCCGCGAGCAACCGGTCGAGGTCGTGCTCGCTGGTGCGGTCGAGTTCGGTTCCGGTGACGATGACCGGCTCGGCCCGCGTGATGCCCACCTGGGCTGCCACCGCCGCGGCGGTGAGCCCGTGGTCGCCGGTGATGACGATGACCCGGATGCCGGCGCTGTGACAGGCGGCCACCGCGTCGGCGACCTCGGCACGCGGCGGGTCCTCCATCGCCACCACGCCCAGCAGCGTCAGCCCGCGTTCGGCCTCGTCGGGGCGGACGGGATCGGCCTCGTCGGCGTCGAGGCGGCGTTCCGCGACGGCCAGCACCCGAAGACCCTGCCGGGCCAGCCCGTCGACCAGCTCGCCGAGCTCCCGCCGCCGCTCGGCGGTCAGCGGCACGGCTCGTTGCCGGGGGTCGAGTTCGGTGACGCAGTGTGGCAGCACCGCTTCCGGCGCCCCCTTGACATGGATCACCCGCTCGCCGGCGGCGCCCGCGTCGAGGGTGGACATCCGCTTGCGTGCCGAATCGAAGTGGAACTGGCGCGCCCGCCGCTGCCGGCGCAGGTCCTCGTCGACCGGAACGCCCAGTGCCACAGCGGTTTCGAGGAGGGCGACCTCGGTCGGATCACCGGTGTGCTCACCGTCCGCGGTGACTCGTGCGTTGTTGCAGGCGGCCAGGGCCGCGGCCATCCGGTGCAGGGTGGGGTCGAGGGTGGGCGGGCGGTGCCCGGTGCAGTCGAACCGTCCGCTCGCGGTGTGCGCCACCACGACTCGCATCCGGTTCTCGGTGAGGGTGCCGGTCTTGTCGGTGCAGATGACATCGGTGGACCCGAGCGTCTCGACCGAGCTGAGTCGCTTCATCACCGCGCCACGCCGGGCCAGCTCGCGCACACCGATGCCCAGCGCCAGGGTGATCACCGGCAGCAGGCCCTCGGGCACATTGCCGACCAGCAGGCCGACCGCGAACACCACCGCGTTGACGAACGACAGCTGAGCGGCCAGGGTCGCCAGCGGAATGAACGCGACCCCGAGCCCCACCGACACCAGCGCGATCAGCCATGCCACCCGGCGCACCTGATGTTCGAGCGGGCTCTCGTCGCGGCGCACCCGCTCCGAGAGCGCCGCGACGCGGCCCAGTTCCGAGCGCATGCCGGTCGCGTACACGACCGCCCGCGCCTCGCCCTCGGTGCAGGTCGTCCCGCTGAACACGAGGTCGCCGGCCTGCAGCAGCGGCACTCCGGGGTCGGCGAGGTCCGCGGACCGGTAGACCGGCATGGACTCGCCGGTCAACGCCGACAGGTCGACCTCGATGCCGCCCTCGAGGACGCGGGCGTCGGCGGAGATCCGATCGCCTTCGGAGATGACCAGCACATCCCCGGGAACCAGCCCGGTGGCGTCGATCTCGGTGACCGACCGGTCCCTCAGTACCTGCGCGCGCGGCGGCAGATAGGCGGCCAGCGCCTCCACCGCCCGCTCCGCGTGTCGTTCCTGCGCGAACGCGAAACCGGCGTTGATGACGATGACGATGACAATGGCGATCGCGACCGGCACGATGCCCACCGCCCACGCCAATCCCGCCGCGGCCCAGAGCAACAGCGCCAGCGGATGGGTGAACTGCCGGACCAGCTCCCATGGCCAGGCCCGCCCGCCGCGGCGCTCGAGCCGGTTCGGGCCCACCTGGACCAGCCGGCGGCGGGCCTCGCGATCGGTCAGACCCATCCGGCTGCTGCGCAGGTCGCGCAGCAGCGAGTCGATGCGCTCGGTCGGGTCGGGGCGCTCGCCAGGACCGGGTCCGGCCGCGTTCGCGGGTGCCGCGCGGGCCGTCGTCGGTGGGGGAGCATCGAACTCGGTTGTCATGGGCCCACGCCCTCGGATGCGCCGGGCGGGCACGCGGCGTCGATCCACGCGCGTACGGCCCGCGCCACGGTGGCATCGATCGGCTCGGTGGTGTCCAGGGGCGTGGCCGCGGGCCAAGGCGCGGCCACGGCGGCCATGGCGCGCGCGATATCGCCGGTGGCGTCGGAGTCCCCGGGGGGACGGCTCTCGATGCGGGCGCCGGCTACCCGGGGCGGGCATTCACAACGTAGTTCGATCAGATCGCTGTGCGTCGCGGCGGCGAGGGCCCGGGCCCGGTCGCGTTCCCCGTCGTCGATCCAGGCGGCGTCGAGCACCACCGACACGCCGTGGGCGAGCCGGTCCCGGGCGAGCTCGAGCATGCGGGCGTAGACGCGGGCCTTCGCCTCGGGAAGGTATGCCCCCGTAGCGAAGACGCCCGCGGCCCCGGTGATCGCGCCGCCGGCGCGCAGCCGCGCGCGCACGGTATCGCTGGAGATGACCTCCGCGCCGGCAGCGCGCGCCAACGCCGCGGCGACGGTGGACTTCCCGGTTCCCGGCAGTCCGCCGACCAGTGCCAGGCGCACCGCGCCCGATGCCAGATGCCGCAGTGCGAGGTCCACGTGGCGGCGGGCGTGGGCGGCGTATTCCGGATCGCCCTGCGCGGACCGGATGCGATTGGTCTTCGCGCGCACGGTAGCCCGGTAGGCGAGGTAGTGGTGGCGCAGGGACGCGGGTGCGGCATCGTCGGCGGCCCGCAGATAATCGTCGAGGAATCGCTCCGAAAGCATTGCCTGCCCACGGAATTCGAGATCCATCGCCAGGAAAGCGGCGTCGTCGAGGCCGTCGACACAGCGTAGGGCGTCGTCGAAGTCGAGACAGTCCAGGATCCGGAATCCGTCGGGCAGGGCGAAGATGTCCTCGGTCAGCAGGTCACCGTGACCGTCGAGAATCCGGCCCGCCGCGACGCGGTCGGCCAGCAGCGGTGCGCGGCCGTCGAGGAAGCGCAGGGCCAGGCGCTCGATGCGGGCGACGCCGCTCGGATCGAGCTCGTCGCTGGGCTGGGTTCGCAACCCGTTCAGCAGAGTCTCCCAGCGGCGGCGCAGCTCCTCGGGCGTCGCGGCCCGATCGATCGCGGGACCGCGCGCCGCGTTGCGGTGGAATTGGGCCAGCATCACGGCCAGTTCGGCGAGGTCGTCGCGCCCGATCTCCCCGGCGTCCACCAGCGTGCTGAGCCGGCGCGATTCCGGCATGCGCCGCATGATCAGCACCGGTTCGGCCGGACCGCCGAGCGGATCGGTGAGTCGGGCCAGGCCCAGATAGACGTCGGCGGCCCAGCGCCGGTTCAGTTCGAGCTCACGCCGCAACGCGCGGTCCCGGGCCGCGGCGGTGGAGAAATCCAGGAAGTCGGTGGCGATGGGCTTCTTCACCTTGTACGCGCGGTCTCCGAACAGCAGGACCAGCCCGGTGTGGGTTTCGCGCAGCTGCGGCGAGAGTTGCCGCTGGGCAACCGCGTCCGACGGCGGCCGGGCCGTGGTCGTCATGAGCGGGCCGCCTCGGAATCGGACTCCCGAGCGGGCTCGCCGGGAAGCACGAGCACCGGGCAGGAGGAGTGACAGACCAGGTCCTGGGTCGTGCGCCCGAGCCGGGCGGAGGGGATCCCGTCGAGATCGTGGGTGACCACGACGAGTTGGGCCGTGGCGCTCAACCGCTCGACCGCGCTGCCCACCTCGCCGACCACGGTCACCGGCCGGAACCGCACGTCGGGGAAATCGCGCCCGCAGCCCCGGATCTGCGCATCGGAGACCAGTGCGGGCGCCGGTCCCCATTCCTCGATGCCCGACCATGCCCGCCCCGGCCAGACCCGCGCCACGACCAGATCGGCGCCGCGCTCGTGGGCCGCGCGGAAGGCCGCCGCCAGAGCGGGTTTCGCCGAAGGCCAGTCGGTGACGACCACCAGCACGTCCCCGTCCGCGGCGGCGGCCGGGCGCACCAGGGCGACCGGGCAGCGCGCGCCCCGGGTGACCGACAACGCGGTGGAGCCCAGCACCAGGTGGGCGAAGAACCCGATATCGGTGGACCCGAGCGCGATCAGGTCCGCGGACCGGGACAGCTCGAGCAGCACCTGCTCGGCTTGTCCTCGCCTGACCTCGACCGCGATCTCGACGCCATGCTCGCCGGCGCCGGGGTACCGGACCAGCACCGCCCGCCGCGCGGCCTCGAGCGCCTCCATGGCGTAGCGGTAGCGGTTGCCGCCGACCCGGAACGCGGGTTTGTCGATGGCGGGCACGATCGCGACCAGCCGGAGCGGAACCTGCCGGGACCTGGCCTCCGCGGCCGCCCACTCCGCGGCGCGAATCGCGGCACGGGATCCGTCGATGCCCGCGATGACCGGTCGTCGCCGCGCGAGCTCCACCGGTCGAACCGCAGGTCGCGAGGTCGAGACATCGGTATCCATGCCTTCAGCGTCGCGCTCGGGTCCCCGGCGAAACAGAGGACTTCGGTCCCTCCCGAGACGACGACGGTCCCGCCCGGCGACTACCCGATGCCCTACCGTCGCACCCCCGATCAGGCGTGAAATCAGCTGCGTCAGAACCTCTCCCGCCGGAATCCGAGAAGGTGGCCAATGTCGATCGTGACCTTGACGATGAACCCGGCGATCGACATCGCCACCACCGCCGGGCACATCGCGCCCACCGACAAGACCCGCTGCGGCGCACCCAGATTCGACCCCGGTGGCGGCGGGATCAATGTCGCGCGCACGATCGCGGCGCTGGGGGAGCGGGTGACGGCGATATTCCCGGCGGGCGGACCGCCGGGCCGGCTCCTCGAACAATTGGTGCGCGACGCCTCGATCCCGATTCGCCCGATCCCGGTCGCCGGCCACACCCGGGAGAGCTTCGCGGTGACCGCGGCCGATACCGGCGCGCAATACCGGTTCGTCCTGCCCGGCCCCCGGCTCACCATGCCGGAGGTGCATCGCTGCCTGGCCGAAATCGAACGCGCCGCACCGGATTGCCGGTACGTCGTCGCCAGCGGCAGCCTGCCGCCGGGAGTTCCGGTGTCCTTCTATCAGAGCCTCGCCGATCTACTCGGCGACCTCGGCGTCCCGTTGGTGCTCGACACCTCCGGCGCGGCCCTGCGCGCGGTGCGCCGTGGCGTCCACCTGCTCAAGCCGAGCGTGCGCGAACTGACCGAATACGCCGGTCGTGCGCTGCCGGACCGCGAGTCCAGGATCGCCGCCGCGCACGAACTCGTCGAGCACGGGGTCAGCGAGATCGTCGTGGTGTCCATGGGACCCGAGGGCACCCTCGCGGTGACTCGCGACGACGCCCGGTGGCTGCCGTCGGTCGAGGTCCCGGTGCGCAGCGGAATCGGCGCCGGGGACGCCCAGGTGGGCGGGATCGTGGTGGGCCTGGCCCGCGGTTACCCGCTCGACGCCGCGGTGCGCCTGGGCGTCGCGGCCGCGAC
>NZ_JBSGCY010000220.1:0-7351 GCF_053602115.1 Nocardia sp. NPDC004582
GGATCGCCCACCGAGATGCGGGCGCTGCCGTCCGGGTACCGCTTGGCCGCGATCCCGGCGCGGGCCAGCGCGGGCGCGATGTCGCGGCCGGGCAGGTACAGGAAGTTGGCGCTCGAGCGCGGTACCCGGATGCCCGCGCGCCGCAGGTCGATCCGGAGTAGCTCCCGCTCGGTGGTGATGCGCAGAATCCGTTCGCCCAGTTCGGCTTCCGCGGCATAGGAGGCGCGCACCGCGGCCACCGCCGGGCCGGGCACCCCGAACGGCAGTTGCAGCCGCCGCACCCGCCGCGTCAGCTCCGGCGCACCGAAGGCGTAGCCGATCCGCAGTCCGGCCAGCCCGTACGCCTTCGAGAAGGTGCGCAGGACCAGCACATTGGGATGCCTGTGGATAAGTTCGACCGGGTCCAGTGCGTCGGCCGCGCCGAGGAATTCGACGTAGGCCTCGTCCAGGATCACCGGCACCCGGGCCGGGATCGAGCACAGGAACGCCTTCAGTTCGCTGGCCCCGACCACGGTGCCGGTCGGATTGTGCGGGCGGCACACCGCGATCAGTCCGGTACGGTCGCCGACCGCGCGCGCCATGCCCCACAGGTCCTGCCGGCCGTTGCGATCCAGCGGCACCGCCACCGGCCGCAGCCCCACCATGTTCGTCATGATCGGATAGCCGTCGAAGGTCGGTGTGGCATAGACGAAGTCGGACCCGCGCCGGGGGAGGGTCTGCATGATCTGCATGGCCACCCCGGTCGCGCCCGCGCCCACCACGATCCGGTCGGTGTCCACCCCGAGGTGCTCGCCGATCAGCCGGGGCAGCCGTTGCGGCAGGAATTCCGGGTACCGGTTGGCCCCGCCGAGGCTGGAGTCGATCGCGGCGATGACGGAAGGCAGTGGCGGAAACGGATTCTCGCTCAGGCTCAGGTCGAAGCGGACGGCGGCGGAGTCGCCGCGCGATCCGGTCGGCCACCGCACGGGCCGGGTCATCGGGCGGCTCCCCAGCGCACGGCCGCGGCACCCGCGAAGTCGCCGGCGTGCGCGAAGGCGGCCATCAGCACCACCGAGCCATTACGCAGCCGCCCCGCCCGGTTCTCGGCGTCGAGAGTCACCGGAATGCCCGCGGCGAACAGGTTTCCGCAGCTGTCGAAGGTGTCGGGATGGCGTTCGGGCGGCAGTTCCATGGCCTCGTTCCAGTTGCGCAGGAACAGCCGATTGGGCTGGTTGGTGACGAAGGTGTCGATATCGCTGGACTTGACCCCGATCCGTTTGCACACCGCCTGCGCGACCTCCGGCACCAGCCGGTTGCCGCGCGTCATCACCTTGGCCACCTTGGATTCGGTGAAGGTGACGCAGCCCTGGCCCTCGCCGGGCTCCCAGTACTTGCGGTCGCCGTTGGTGCTGAATTCCATATCGCCCGCGAATTCGGGATAGGTGCGGCATTCGATGTCGAGGATGGGCGCGGAGCTGTTGCGCACCAGCAGCCCGACCCCGCAGCCGTCGCCGGGGACGGGGGCCTGCGCGAGTCCGCGGATGTCGGGCTGGGTGAACACCGAGCCCGCGCAGTTCTGGGTGCAGGCGATGAGCGCGGTGCGCGCGTCGGTGGTCTGCAGGATCATGCGCGCGGTCCACATCATGTGCACGAAGGCCGCGCAGCCGCCGTTGTGGATGTCGAAGACCCAGCGCGGCTTCATGTTCAGCCGGCGCGCCACCTCCGGGCCCGCGCCCAGCACGGGATTGTCGGGCAGCTGGGTGTGGGTGAGCAGCACGTCGATGTTCGCAATCTCCTGCGCGCCGTGCCGTTCGATGAGCGGAGCCACGGCCCGCTCGACCATGTCCACGGCGGTCTCGTCGCGCCCCGCGTGGTGCCGGCCGGTGGGGGCGCGGAACATGACGTTCTTGGCCATCCGGTCCGAGCGGGAGAACCGGGTGAAGTACTCGGTGCCGACCGGATCACCGGGCAGATACCCGGCGACGTCGACCAGACTGACCGCGGGCGGCATCCGCAGCGAGGGGTCGGTGAAGTCCATGCCGTGTCCTCACTTCATCCAGGCGGGCTTGATGGGCAGCCCGTGCGCGGCGCGGTATTCCGCGATGGCCCGCAGATTGTCGAGCTCCAATTGGTGTCCGGCGGAGAACATCTCCCAGAAGTCGCCCACCCACACCTTGCGCTTCGCGGGCGCGGTGTCCTGGTACGGATTCTTGTCGTAGAACGGGTGATGGCAGTTCGTCCACAGCACCACCGAGCCCGGCTTGTCGAACACCACCTGGGCGTCGACCACCCGCATCAGATAGACCATCCACAGGTGCTCGCGCTGATCCCAGGCGCAGTGGTAGTCCACGGTCATGGCGTCGGGATTGGCCACGGTGCGGGTGTAGATCCGGGTGCCCTCGCCCAGCCGGTCGTAGGACTCCCACAGTCCAGGTTCCTCGGTCTCGGTGAATCCGCGCAGGCTGTAGGTCCACTCCTCCAGGCACCGGGTGTCGGCGAGGTACTCGTACAGGTCCCGCGGCGGGGCCTCGATATAGCCCTGGACCGGGCAGAAGTCGCCGAAGATCTGGTCGTGGGGATACACCGAGCGGAGCATGTCCAGGATGATCGGGGTGGTGGCGTCGCGATCGGAGTTCTCGATCCGCAACAGGCCGGGCACGACCGCGTCCGGAATGTCACTGAGGGCGGGCAGGGCGCTGATGGTCACGGATTACCTCCTGGGTGGCGTCAGGAACGGTGTGAACGGCGGGATTTCGTCGGGATCGCAGTCGACCGCGATGAACGACGGTCCCGGGCGATCGAGGCAGTGCCGCAGTGCCGCGGCGAGCTCGGCCCGGTTCTCCGGTGCGTGGGTGCACAGGTCCGGGAACATGGCGGCCATCCCCGCGCCCGGATACGCGGGACGAAATCGGTTGAAGCTGTAGCGATCCCCGTAGTACAGCTGTTCGCGCGTGACGCACATGGCGTGCGCGTTGTTGTTGAGCACGATGAAGGTGATCGGCAGCCGGTGCTCGACGGCGGTGTGAATCTCCATGCCGTGCATGAAGAACGCGCCGTCCCCGGCGATCACGAAGGTGCGCCGCGGGCCGCCGTCGGGGCGGGGGTGGCGGGCGAACGCGGAGCCGATCCCGGCCCCGAACGCGTACCCCATACCGCCCATGCCGAGCGCGACGGTGAACCGGCCGCCGCGCGGCAGCCGCAGGTGATGCACCACGGCCGCACCGGCATTGCCCGCGTCGGCGAACACGTCCGAGCCCGGCGGCAGGGCGTCGTTGACGGTCTCGACCACCTCGCGATACCGCAGTCCGGGTCCGTGTGACGGCGGGACGGGCAGTGGCGTGAGGGCGGGCTCGCGGCGCGGACGCGCACGCAGCGGAATGATCCGGGCGGTGGCCTCGGCCGGACCGGAATCCAGTTCGGCGATCAGCTCGTTGAGCGTCTTGGCCAGGTAGTTGGTGTGCGCGTGGGCGGCGGGCAGGAACGGCGGCAGCGCGCCGACGCTCGCCAGCGGCACGGCCGCGAGCGCGTCCTCCATCCCCGCCCGCGCGGTGACCGGCATCCGGGTGCCGATCAGCAGGCAGAGGGCGGCCCCGTGCAGCGCGTCCAGCAGTTCCGGATTGCCCATGCTGCCCGAGACGCCGCAGAATCCCGGGTCCGCGTGGTGGTAGACGTCCTTGGCGTCGGGCGCGACCCCGACGGCCGCGTCCAGCCGGGCGGCGAAGCGGGCCAGTTCGTCGCGGGCGTCGTCGCGGGCCACCTGGTCGCCGGCGATGATCACGATCTTGCCCAGCGCGCGGGCGCCGCGCACGATGTGCACGACCCGCCACAGGCTCTCGATCTCCCGGTGGTAGGCGCGTGCGGGCGGCACGAAATCCGGGGTGACCAGGTCGGCCTGCTGAATGTCCTTGGGCAGCAACAGGACCGCGGGGCCGCCGCGGCGGGCCGCGGTGACCGCGTGGGTGAGGTGCGCGGGCAGGTCGGCGGGGGCCTCCACGCGCGCGCAGTACTGCGAGATCGGCGTGTACAGCGCGACCGCGTCGAAGCTGCCGGCCTGTCCGCTGGAGTCCTGGAACGCGCCCCGGCCCTCCAGTGCGGTCGGGGGCTGGCCGATCAGGGCCAGCAGCGGCACCCGGGAGGCGAAGGATTCGGCGAGCCCCGCGACCAGGTTCACCGCCCCGCCGCCGGAGGTCGCGCAGACCACCCCGAGGCCCGAGGTGGAGCGCGCGTAGCCGTCGGCCATGGTGGCCGCGCCGAACTCGTGTTTGGCGACCACCGCGGTGATCAGATCCCGTTGATCGAAGGCCGCGTCGTACAGGTCCTCGATATTGGCGCCGCCCACCCCGAAGAGGTGCCGGACGCCGAGCGCCGCCACCGCCTTGACCAGCTGGTCCGCGACCCGGGTGCCGCTGTGCATGGGCGCTTCCTTTCGGTGGCCGACGCGGTGGTCGCCACGGGTGCCCGCCTGCCTCCAACCGGGATACGAAAGCGAGTGGTCGCCGGTTCAATTCAGGCGATTCCTGACGAGGCTTGCTGTGTATGTATACGTCTACGTATAGTTGGAGTCATGCCGAACAAGACGATCTACGTTTCCGATGACGACCTCACACTGTTCGCGCGAGCTCAGGAGCTGGTCGGGGGCAATCTCTCGGGGGCGATCGTGACGGCGTTGCGGCGCTTCATCGAGCTGGAGGAGGGTCGCCAGCAAGGCTACGACGAGGTGGTCCTCAAGGTCGGCAAGGACGGGGTCCGGCAGGTTCGATTCTCCGCCACGCTGCTGACCGACTGGCACCAGGTGACCAATGAGCGCATCGAGGACATCCGGGTGTACCGCACCCGCAAAGGCGCGTTCGCGGTGCACAGCCACTTCTCCAACTGGTCGGAGTTCCCGACCGACACCAACATCCTCAAGGACTGGCGGCAGTGGCGGCGCTTCCTCGGTGTGGGGGAACAGAATTGGGGGGACTTCACCCTCGACGTCTTCGACACCGTGCAGGAGCTGAAGGGCAAGATCCCGGATCGCCTCTACGCCCGCGTCATCGACGCCACCGAACACCCGAACGTCGAGGATCTCGACATCTGATTCGACATTCCTTGTAGCACAACTGAACAGCTGTAACCGACAACAACCTTGATCGCGAGCCTCGGCGGTCACGGCGTAGATAACTCATGCATTCTGCCTATTCATTGATGAGAGGGAGACATGAACCTCGAACCCGGCGCGGCGGCCATCAGCGTCACCGGCCTGTGCAAATCCTTCGGCGAGCGGATCGTGCTCGACCGCATCGACTTCACCGTGCCCGCGGGCAGCGTCTTCTCGCTGCTCGGACCCAATGGCGCGGGCAAGACCACCACCGTGGAGATCCTGTCCACACTGAAGCGGCCCGACGGCGGGCGGATCAGCGTCGGCGGGCACGATCCGGTCACCGACCCCGACGGGGTGCGCTCGGTCATCGGGGTCACCGGACAGTTCTCGGCCGTCGACGAATTGCTCACCGGGCGGGAGAATCTCCTCCTGATGGGCGATCTGCACCATCTGCCGCGCGCCGAGAACCGCAGGCTCGCAGCCGAACTGCTGGCCACCTTCGATCTGGAGGAATCGGCCGACAAGATCGCGTCCAGCTACTCCGGCGGCATGACGCGGCGACTGGATCTGGCCATGACCCTGGTCGGCGATCCACGCATCATCTTCCTCGACGAGCCCACCGTCGGCCTGGATCCGCGCAGCCGCCGGGCCATGTGGGACATCATCCGCGACCTCACCGCGCGGGGCGTCACCATCTTCCTCACCACCCAATACCTCGAAGAGGCCGATCAACTCGCCGATCGCATCGCCGTGGTGCATCACGGCCGCCTGGTGGCCGAGGGGACCGCCGATCAGCTCAAGCGCCTGGTGCCCGGCGGATACATCCGGCTCGACTTCGCCGAACGGGCCGAATTCGACTCCGCCGCCCGGTTGTTCGGCGACGCGGCGCGGGTCAACGGTGATCTCACGCTCGCCATTCCGAGCGACGGCGCGGTCCGTTCGGTCCGCGAGGTGCTCGACCGGCTGGACGCGGCGCGGGTCGAGCCCGCGGGACTGTCCGTGCACACCCCCGATCTCGACGATGTCTTCCTGGCCCTGACCGGTGGCCACGTTCCTGCCGAGGAGAACCTGAAATGAGCACTCTCACCCCGTCGTTCGCCGACTCCAAGACGATGCTGCGCCGGAATCTGGTGCACGCCAAACGGTATCCCGGCATGACCTTCGCGCTGGTCGTCATGCCGGTGGTGCTGCTGCTGTTGTTCAACTTCGTGTTCGGCGGCGCGCTGAAGTCCGCCACCGGGGGCCGGTACATCGACTATCTGACACCCGGCATGATGCTGCTGATCCCGGCCTACATGGTCGCGGGCATCGCCGTCGGGGTGTCCACCGATATGACCAAGGGCATCGTCAATCGCTTTCGCACCATGCACTTCTCGCATCCCTCGGTGCTGACCGGGCATGTGGTGGGCACCTGGATCCAGGGCATGGCCGGGGTCGTGGTGATGACGCTGGCCGCGCTCGCCATCGGCTTCCGGCCGCACGCGAACGCCCTGGAATGGCTGGCGGCGTTCGGGCTGCTCGGGCTGATGGTGTTCGCGGTGAACTGGCTGGGCGCGGGTTTCGGCCTGATCGCGCAGACCCCGGAGAGCGCCTCCAACCTGCCCATGCCGATCATGCTGCTGCCCTTCCTCGGCAGCGGGCTGGTGCCCACCGACACCATGCCCGCCGGGGTGAAGCAGTTCGCCGAGTACCAGCCCTTCACGCCGATCACCGAAACCCTGCGCGGGCTGCTGATGGGCGGGCCGATCGGGCACAACGGGGCGCTGGCCATCGGCTGGTGCGTGGTGATCACCGTCGCCGGATACTGCTGGGCCACCACGACTTTCCGCCGCAAGACCGCCTAGAGCCCGGCCGCCAGCAGGACCTTGCCGGACATATTGCGGATCTCCACCGTCTTCAACTGCTCCGGCGAGGCCGACGCGGTGCCGTCCAGGGTCAGGGTCTGGCCCGACTTGACCGTCCACTCGGCGAGTTTGGACTGCACACCGTCATGGCGGGTCACCCACATCGACAGCGTCCACACGTACACCTCGTCCTTCTCGTCGGACGGCGGGTAGGCGCACCACATGTCGACCCGGGTCTGGCCGTTGATCGACACCACCTTGAAGGTGGCCTGGATCGGGGTGTCGGTCTGCGGCCGCAGCGGACCCTGCGCCACCACCTGCTGCACCGACGCCGGACGGTCGGACTGGGCGACCGTGGCGGTCACCGGCACCGCGACGACCACCGCCGAGGCGGCCGCCGCCACCGCCGCGCCGATGCCGGGGTTGGCTTGGAAGTACGGAATCA
>NZ_JBSGCY010000221.1:0-7267 GCF_053602115.1 Nocardia sp. NPDC004582
CTCCGCAGGCCCCGGCGGCGGTGCCCGCGCCGACTCCCGAAGCCGTTGCGCCGCAAGCCCCCGCGGCGGTCGTCCCGCAGGCTCCGGCGGCGGTGGTTCCGCAGGCTCCGGCCGCGGTCGTCCCGCAGGCTCCCGCGGCCATCATCCCGGCGCAGGCTCCGCACGCGACGGCTCCGGCGGCTCCCACCCCGGCCCAGCCCGGGACGAGTCAGGCCCAGCCCGGGCAGACTCCGGCGCTCCCGGCGCAGAACCCGGGAACGCCGGGTACCGGTCCGGCGCAACAGAATCCGGCGCAGCAGCCGGGCGAATCAGTGCTCGAGGACGGGCTCCAGGTCTTCCAGCAGCTCGCCGATCAGTTCCTGAACAACTGGGAGCACGCGCAGACGCCGCCGCAGCCCGGCATTCAGCAGAAGACCGTGCCGCAGCCGGGAATCACCCTGCCGCAGAACGGAACTCAGCCGCCGGCCGCGCAGGCCAGGCCCGCCACCCCGGCGGTGCGGCCGATCGCGGATCTGCGCGCACCGGTGCGGCAATCGCCGAGCACCCCTGGCGGTCAGGGGAATTCGGCGGCGCCGGGCGGTCTCGGGACGCAGTCGACCCCGGGCGCGCAGGCTCCCGGCGCCGACAAGAACTCCAAGTCCGACAGCCTGGGCGCGGAGGGTGTGACCTCGCTGGTGCAGCTGGCCGTCAAGTTCTTCGGCCCGCTGGCCAAGATGCTCACCGGTGACTCGGGTCTGGGTGCGGACCTGATCAACCTGGCCTACAGCGTGGTCTCGGTGCTCAGCAACACACTGTTCAGCTCGACCGCCAAGTAGCCGCACACAACGCTGAGTCGCCCCCGCCCGGATCCTCCGGTGCGGGGGCGACTTTCGTTGCTCCGGCCAACGGACGCTCCGGCCAACGGACGCCCCGGCCAACGGACGCTCCGGGCAGCCGACGTCCCGGGCAGTGGGCGTCCCGGGCGGCGGATGTCCCGGGCAGCGAACGTCCTGGGTGGCGTCGGCTGTCGCGTATCCGGCGAATGGGTGAGTTCGGGCAAACATCTCGCGATCAGAACGCGGGCGGGTCCGGTTCGCGGCAGCCTGCCTGGACAGCACGGTTGTCGCCGCTCGGCGGCGCACGTGCGGACAATCTCGTGTCCGGTGGTTGGCAAGCATCCGGCGCAGGAGTTGCATGAATTCGGGGTCGAGTTCGACGGCCGGTGCGAAACGCTCGGCCCGATGGACTCGTCGATCGAGGTGGATGATGGCGTTCGGTGTGGGTTTGAGTATCGGCACGGTCAATACGGTCTGTTCCACGGCGGCCGATCGGACCGGCAAGCTGCCGCCCGGCCGCCGGGGTATTCCGCCGGCCATCTGGCGCACCACCCTCACCTTCGACAGTTCCGGCACCGCCCGGGTCGGGCGCATACCCAGGCACGGTCGCGTCATCACCGATTTCGCCGATCTCGCCCAGCGCGGCGCGCCGATGGCGCGGGTCGGGCACCGGGCGCTCTCGGCCGCGGATCTGGTGGCCACCGTGGCCTACAGCGTGGTCGCGGAGGTGCTGGGCAAGCCCCCGGCCGGGGCGCTGGACCACGGCGAGACCGGTATCGCGGTGACCCATCCGGCGAGCTACCCGGCCAATCTGGTCGCCGATCTGCGCACCGCCCTGGACGGCGTGGGCCTGGACCGGGCCACCCTGGTGGCCGAGCCGATCGCGGCCGCGGCCTGGCTGGCCGCCGAACGCGGGCCGCTCACACCGGGATTGGCGCTGGTCTATGACCTCGGCGGGGCGGGGCTGAATGTCACGCTGCTGCGCGTCGGCATGGGCGCGCCCAGCAATCCGATCGTCGGACTGCCGCTGCGTTCGACCGACTTCGGCGGGCGGGCGTTCGGTGACATGGTGGCGCGCACGTCGCGGCGTGGGGCGGGCTCGCCGGTGGTGCCGCGCGGGTTGTCGGACGCGGACTCCGGGGCACTGCGCGCCGACCACATTCGCCGCTCGCTCGCCCTGGTCTACCGGTGCCTGCGGATCGCGGACGTCACCATGGCCGATGTGGATCGGATCCTGGTGGTGGGCGGGGCCGCGCGGCCGCCCGAGGTGGCCCAGGTGCTGGCCGAGGAGTTGGCGCGTCCCGTGGTGGTCTCCTCCGACCCGGAACGGACCATCGCCGACGGCGCGGCCATCGCGGCCCGGCAGGGTGTGCTGGCCCAGGAGTCGGCGGGCCATCGGCATCATGCGCTGACCGGACTGTTCCGGCGTGTCACGCGCGTGGCGGCGCTCTGAGGGAGTCCGCGGCGCTCTGAAATGATCATTTGTCCTGCTACTCGCGAGTTCGTCCGTGAACCGTGTGTCCAGGTCTGCTAACTCGTGCAAGCATCTTGCGAACTGTTGTTGACGCCTCTCCGGTTTGGTGTAACTATTGGGTACACATACCGCCACTGACTGGAGAGGTGACGACGATGTCTCCGACCACGACCCCCCTTGACGACCCCGTGGTTGCCGAAGCTCAGGAGTACGCCAACAAGCTGCTGCTGCTCTCGGAAGGGTCGGTGAACAAGCACTTCGACCCGTTCGAGGACATCGACTGGGACAACCCCGACTTCGACGCCAACGCCCGCCCCGAGCGCTGGATCCTGCCGGAGTCCGCGGACCCGCTCGGCCGCCACGACTGGTATCAGTCGCTGACCGTCGACCAGCAGATCGCCGTCGGCAAGTACCGCCAGGCCAATATCGCCAAGGTCGGCCTGCAGTTCGAGTCCATCCTGATCAGCGGCATGGTCAACCACACCTTCTCGCTGCCCAACGGTGACGCGGAATTCCGCTACTGCACCCACGAGATGGCCGAGGAACTCAACCACACCCTGATGTTCCAGGAGATGGTGAACCGCATCGGTGTCGACGTCCCGGGCATGGGCCCGCTCGTCCGCCAGCTGCGCCTGCTCGGCGTGCCGGTCGCCATCGCGTTCCCGAACCTGTTCTTCATGGCCGTGCTCGCCGGCGAGGAGCCGATCGACCACATCCAGAAGCAGATCCTGCGCTCGGGCGAGGAAGTCCATCCGATCATGCGCGGCGTCATGAGCATCCACGTCGCCGAGGAAGCGCGCCACATCTCCTTCGCGCACGAGTTCCTCAAGCACCACGTGCCCGAGCGCAATGCCGCCGAGCGTTTCGTGCTCTCGATCGCCATGCCGCTCATCATGTTCGTCCTGGGCCGCTCCATCGCGACCCCGCCGAAGAAGTTCTTCCAGGAGTTCGACATCCCGGAGCAGGTGCGCAAGGAGCTGTTCTACGGCTCCAAGGAAGCCAAGCAGGTCTTCAGCGACTACTTCATCGACGTGCGCGCGCTGGCCCACGAGATCGGCCTGATGAACCCGATCTCCAAGCGGGTCTGGAAGCTGCTCGGCATCGACGGCGCCGCGTCCCGTTACCGCTCGGAGCCGATCCGCTCCGGCAAGGTCGCGTAGAGAAAGGGGACGTACAGTGCCGTACGTTGTCACCCAGTCCTGTTGCAGCGACGCGTCCTGCGTCTACGCCTGCCCGGTCAACTGCATCCATCCGACTCCCGACGAGCCGGACTTCCTGACCGCGGAAATGCTCTACGTCGACCCGCAGGCCTGCGTGGACTGCGGCGCGTGCGCCACCGCGTGCCCGGTGGACGCCATCACCTCCTCGAAGAAGCTGACCGACGAGCAGCTGCCCTTCATCGAGATCAACGCCGACTTCTACCGGCAGGAACGGCCGCGGCCGTTGCTGGCCATGCCGATTCCGGCGGCCGAGGTCAAGCCCGGGCGGGAACCGCTGCGGGTGGCCGTGATCGGCTCCGGGCCCTCGGCCATGTACGCGGCCGACGAACTGCTCACCCAGCCCGGCGTGTCGGTCACCGTGTTCGACAAGGTGACCACGCCCTACGGTCTGGCCCGCTTCGGCGTCGCGCCCGACCACACCAAGACCCGTCAGGTCGGCGAGCTGTTCGACGTGATCTCGGCGCAGCCGGGGTTCGGCTCGTACCTGAACGTGACTGTGGGCGAGCACGTTTCGCACGAGGAACTGCTGGCGCACCACCACGCGGTGATCTACGCCGTCGGCGCGTCCTCGGACCGCAAGCTCGGGATCCCGGGTGAGGGGCTGCCGGGCAGCGCCTCCGCCACCGACTTCGTGGCCTGGTACAACGGCCACCCCGACCAGTCGGGCCGGTTCTTCGATCTGTCGGCGCGCCGCGCGGTGATCGTGGGCAACGGCAATGTGGCGCTGGACGTGGCGCGCATCCTGACCACCGATCCGGAACTGCTGGCCGGCACCGACGTCTCGCAGCGGGCGCTGAACGCGCTGCGGCGCAGCAATATCGAAGAGGTCGTGATCCTGGGCCGGCGTGGCCCGGCCGAATCCGCCTTCACCGTGCCGGAATTCGTGGGCCTGCTGGGCGCGGATGTCGACATCGTGGTCGAGGGCGAGCTGCCGCCGATCGTCGAGGGCATGTCGCAGAAGGTCGAGCACAAGCTGAAGCTGTTGCACGGCTTGGCCGATCGCCCCGTGGGGGGACGCAAGCGGATCGTGTTCCGGTACCTGTCGGCGCCGCTCGCCATCGCGGGCGTGGACCGGGTGACCGGGGTCGAGGTGGTGCGCAACGAGCTCGTCACCGGCGACAACGGTGCGGTGCACGCGGTTTCGACCGAGGACGTCGAGACCCTCGACGCCGGACTGGTGCTGACCTCGGTGGGCTACCGCGGCGTGGCGCTGCCGGGCGTGCCGTTCGACGAGCGGGCCGGGATCATCCCGAACCTGGACGGACGGGTGCTCGAGGAGTCCGGCGGCGCGGTGGTGTCCGGCGCGTATGTGACCGGCTGGATCAAGCGCGGTCCGACCGGGTTCATCGGGACCAACAAATCCTGTGCGCAGCAGACGGTGCGGCAGCTGGTGGACGACTTCAATGCCGGGCGCCTGGCCCGGCCCGCGCGCAGCGCAAGTGATTTCGACCGGCTGGTCGGGGAACGGCAGCCGCACGCCATCCGTGGCGGCGCGGTCAACCGTCCCCGGCGCAAGCTGTCCTTGATGGTGCGTCGCTGACCCCACCCCTGTCGGCGTCGTCCCCGGGAGGCCGCCGCACGCAACCCCTGTGCGTGCGGCGGCCTTCGTCTTTTCCGGGCCCGGCCGGGCGGCGATGGGTGACTTTTTGTGCCGGGCAACGTATCCGGCGTCGCCGCCGCCGCGAATCCCCGGGGTCCGTGCGAACGCCCGCGGGTGCCGTCGAGTCCGCTGTACCGATGCT
This sequence comes from Nocardia sp. NPDC004582, assembly GCF_053602115.1. Lineage (NCBI taxonomy): Bacteria > Bacillati > Actinomycetota > Actinomycetes > Mycobacteriales > Nocardiaceae > Nocardia > Nocardia sp. NPDC004582. The sequence goes on from NZ_JBSGCY010000221.1 coordinate 5,252, forward strand.
GTTGTGCGAGTTGTAATGCCGCGTTCGCTCGCGGCGACATCTCCGGTAGTAGAGAAGATTTCGTCGCGAATCACGGACGGTTGGGCGGCCCGCGTGGGGTGTTTCGGGGTAGCTACCGACCAGTGATCGGTAATCCGCCCTCGCATACTGACGTTGCGGTTTTGTTTTTCGGACACTACTCGCCTACCGGTCGGTATGAATTTATTGTTCGCTGTGTTGTAGCCACCGCTAAAGACTGTTCGGTTGCCTTTTTGGGGTGGTCGGATTTGATCTTGCTGGCGCGGTTGCCTGACCAGTAGATTCGCCAACTTCGCTACTGGACACGAAATCTTTTCTCCCGATTCGATATTCAACGCCCGCAAACGCCAGCTAACCTGAACGCGCTGTTTGGAAAACGACCGCGACCACATGGTTGGTATGCCTGATGGGCCGTGGTCTCGGTGCGTTGACGGGATAGCAATGACAGTTGGCTTTGGCATGAGCATCGGCACAGTGAACTCTGTATGGGCCACCACGGCCGGTGAAAGGAACCGACCAGCCGTGCGGGTTCGCCGGACCGCTGTCACCTTCGACAGCGCCGGCGGCCCGCAGATCGGGGGGATTCCCCGGTTCGCGCCGGTGGTCACCGACTTCGCGGATCTCACCGCCGATCCCGACCCGGTGGTCATCAGCGGCCGCATCTGGTCGCCCGCGGACCTCATCGCGGCGGTGGTGAACGGGCTGATCGAATCCCATGCGCCCGAAGCGCCCGCCGTATCCACCTATCCCGCTTGCTATTCGGACAAAATGGTCACCCGCATCCGGCGGGCGCTGGACTGGTCCGGAGCGGCGGATGTCACCCTGATGCCCGAACCGGTCGCCGCCGTCGAATGGCTCGACGAGGAATACGGCCTCTCCGAGAACGGGCTCACCCTGGTCTACGACCTCGGCGGCAACAGCCTCGACCTGGCCGTGGTGCGTACCGAATCCGATGTGGAGGAACGCGGCATCCTCGGCCGCGCCGAACGCTCCTACGACTTCGGCGGGCGGCCGCTGGGCGCGCTACTGGCCAAATACGCGCGCAGCATCGCGCCCGGCGCGACCCAGCCGGTCTCGGCCGTGGTGCCCGCCTCCGACACGAACCGTCTGCGCAGCTGGCATATTCGCAATTCGCTACGACTGGTCCGGTCCGTCGTGCACCGGGCCGGGCTGCACATGGAGGAGATCGACCGGGTGCTGCTGATCGGCGGCGCGGCCCGGCCCCCCGAGGTGGCGCGGGTGCTGGCCGATCTCGGCCGTCCCGTCGTCATGTCGCCCGATCCCGCGCACACCGTCGCCGTCGGCGCGTCCATCGCCGCCTTTCGCAGTGTCGATACCGGCTCCGCCATCGGCCGCTACGCCCCTCGCGCCGCCGTGATCTCCGGCGCGGCAGTCGCTTCCGCGCTCGCCATGTCCGCCGCCACGGTGCTCGGCGGGCCCGTCGCCGGGCCGCCCGGACTGCAGGCCGCCCCCGAACCCACCGATCCGCCCGCCGGCACCGCCGCCCTCGGCGGCGACGTCGTGGTCCTCGACGAGACCGCTACCCCCCTCGCGGGCCCCCGCTCCCACGCCGTCGCCACCGTGGCCGCCGTGCGCGGCTTCGCGCCGCAGGCCCCGACGGTCACCTCCACCTGGTACAACGGCCGTCCCGTGGACACCACCGGCGGCGGCAGCCACTGCGAGACCCGCGCCCTCACCCTGACCAATCCGGCTGTCACCTACGCCAACCCGGCCCAGTTCATCAACCCGCTCCCGTTCCAGAACCCCGTGCTCGCGGGCTGGACCATCGGCGGCTACACCGGCCAGACCCCCAAGATCAGCATCCCGGGCATCCCCTCCGCCACCCCGATCTCGGGCACCCTGCCCGGCGGAACCACCACCGGCGCAACCCAACCCGGCACCGGCCAGCCCGGCGCGACCCAGCCTGGGACGACGCAGCCGGGCACCGGCCAGCCGGGCGCGACCCAACCCGGCGGAACCCAGCCGGGAGCAGGCCAG
>NZ_JBSGCY010000222.1:0-7100 GCF_053602115.1 Nocardia sp. NPDC004582
GTCGATCGTGAAGGTGAGGCGCCTTCGCGCTTTCGGGTGTGTCTGCCGCATCCGCCCGAATTAGGCGTCGCCACCGGCCCGGCGCTCGGCTCGCTGCCCCGCCCGGATCGGGTGCCGCTGTCGTTCGCGCAGCAGCGCATGTGGTTCCTCAACCGGTTCGACCCCGCCAGCGCGGTCGACAATATGCCGCTCGCGGTGCGGCTCACCGGATCTCTCGACGTGGACGCCATGCGCGCCGCCGTCGCGGATCTGGTCGGCCGCCACGAGGTGCTGCGGACCGTGTACCCCGAGGTGGACGGCGAGGGCTTCCAGCTGGTGCTGCCCGCCGACGACCCGCGGGCCCTGCCCGACCTGCCGGTGCTCGAGGTCGAGGCCGCCGATCTCGCCACCCGGGTGGCCGAGGTGATCGGCGCCGGATTCGATGTGACCGCCGCGCCGCCGCTGCGTCTGTGCCTGCTGCGGCTCGCGCCCGACGAGCACGTGCTGGTGGCGGCGATCTATCACATCGCCGGTGACGGCGTCTCGATCGGCGTGCTGGCCCGAGACCTGGTGTCGGCCTACGCCGAGCGGATGCGCGGGGCCGCACCGCACTGGGCCCCGCTGCCGGTGCAGTACGCCGACTACGCGGTGTGGCAACGGGAATCGCTGGGCAGCGAGGACGATCCGGACTCGCCGCTGGCCCGCCAGATCGCCTACTGGCGCGACAATCTCGCCGACCTCCCGGACGAGCTGGTGCTGCCCTGGGACCGGCCGCGGCCCGCCGTCGCCTCCTACCGCGGCGGCACCTGCGCCTTCCGCCTCGACGACGAGATCTACACGGCCACACGCCGATTCGCCGAGCTCAACAACACCACCCTGTTCATGGTGGCGCACACCGCGCTCGCGGTGCTGCTGGCCCGTTTGTCCGGAACCCGGGACATCGCCATCGGCACCCCGGTGGCCGGCCGCGGCGAGGCCGAACTCGACGACCTGATCGGCATGTTCGTCAATACCCTGGTGTTGCGCACCGATGTCGACCCCGCCGCCTCCTTCGCCGATCTGCTGGCGGCGGTGCGTGAGAACGATGTGCGCGCCTTCGGCCACGCCGACGTGCCCTTCGAACGCCTGGTGGAACTGCTGGACCCGGCCCGCTCCCAGGCCCGCAACCCGCTCTTCCAGGTCATGCTGACCTTCCAGAACATGGCGCCGACCCGCTTGGAGCTGCCCGGGCTCACGGTGGCCGGTGCGGACCTGGAGATCCCGTTCGCCAAGTTCGATCTGCAGCTCACCCTGCAGGAGTCGCACGACGAGCACCGCCGGCCGACCGGCATGGATGCCGAATTCTCTTACGCGCTGGACCTTTTCGACGCGGACACGGTCGCCGAGCTGGCCGCCCGGTTCCAGCGGGTGCTCGCCGCGGTGACCGCCGACCCGGAGGCGGCGGTCGGTGATCTCGCGCTGTTCTCCGCCGGGGAGCGGCAGCGGGTCCTCAACGACTGGAACGACACGGCGTTCGACGTGGCGGCGCGGCTGCCCGAAGGCTCCGCGGCCACCCTGGTCTCCCGCTTCGAGGCGCAGGCCGCGGCGACCCCCGACGCCGTCGCGCTGGTCTTCGGCGCGGAGACGCTGACCTATCGCGCCCTGTCCGAGCGCTCCAACCGCCTGGCCCGGCGGCTCATCGCCGAGGGCGTCGGACCGGAAACGCTGGTGGCGCTGGCGCTACGGCGTTCCACCGAACTGGTCGTGGCCATGTACGCGGTGCTGCAGGCCGGCGCCGCGTACGTGCCGCTGGATCCCGACCAGCCCGCCGACCGCATCGGCCACATCCTCGACACCGCCCGGCCGCGACTGCTGCTCACCGCCGGCGACGACTTCGAGACCGGCGCCCGCGCCGTCGCGACGCTCACCGTGGCGTCGGCCGAGGCGGCCGCGCTGGCCTACTCCGGCGCACCGGTCACCGATGCCGAGCGGGTGCGTCCGCTGCGGCCCGGCCACACCGCCTACGTGATCTTCACCTCCGGTTCGACCGGCCGCCCCAAGGGCGTCGCGGTCGAGCACCGGGCCATCGTGAACCGCCTGGTGTGGATGCAGCACGAGTACCCGTTGACCGCCGAAGACGCGGTGCTGCAGAAGACTCCGGCGACCTTCGACGTGTCGGTGTGGGAGTTCTTCTGGCCCTTGCAGACCGGCGCGCGGCTGGTGGTCGCCAAGCCGGACGGGCACCGCGACCCGGTGTACCTGGCGCGGGTGATCGCCGAACAGCGCATCACCACCGCGCATTTCGTGCCGTCCATGCTGTCGGCCTTCGTGGCGACGCTCGACAACGACAGCGAACTGGCCGGCGCGGGTCGCGGTCTGCGGCAGGTGTTCGCCTCCGGCGAGGCGCTGCCCGCGCCCACCGCGCGGCAGTTGCGCGAGCTGACCGGCGCGCGCCTGCACAACCTGTACGGGCCCACCGAAGCCGCGGTCGACGTCACCTATCACGAGGCCGTCGACGCCGACACCATGTCGATGCCCATCGGGCGTCCGGTCTTCAACACCCGTGTCTACGTGCTGGATTCGCGGCTCAACCCGGTCCCGGCGGGTGTCGCGGGCGAACTGTATCTGGCGGGCGTGCAGCTGGCCCGCGGCTATGTCGAGCGCCCCGACCTGACCGCGGACCGGTTCGTCGCCGATCCGTTCACGCGCGGCGAACGTCTCTACCGCACCGGCGATCTGGTGAAGTGGACCGCCGACGGCGAGCTGGAGTACCTGGGCCGCACCGACTTCCAGGTGAAGCTGCGTGGTCTGCGCATCGAGCTGGGCGAGATCGAGGCCGCGTTGCTGGCGCAGCCGGGTGTCACGCAGTCGGTGGTCGTGGTGCGCGCGGACGCGCACACCGGTGACCAGCTGGTCGGCTATGTGGCCGGCGCCGAGGCGACCCCCGAGGAACTGAAAGCCGCGCTGGCCCGGTCGCTTCCGGCCTACATGGTGCCCAGCGCCGTCGTGGTGCTCGGCGAGTTCCCGCTCAACGCCTCCGGCAAGCTGGACCGCAAGGCCCTGCCGGCCCCGGTGTTCGAGGCCAAGAGCTTCCGCGCGCCCGCGACCCCGATCGAGGAGATCATCGCCGGTGTGTTCGCCGAACTGCTCGGTGCGGACCGGGTCGGCGCGGACGACGACTTCTTCGAACTCGGCGGCAACTCGCTGATCGCCACCCGCGCGGTGGCGCGCATCAACGCCGCTCTCGACACCACCGTCGCGGTGCGCGAGATCTTCGAGACCGCTACGGTTTCCGGTCTCGCCGCCCGCGTCGTGCCGGGTTCGGCCACCGGTGCGCGGCCGCCGCTGACGGCGGGGCAGCGACCGGACCGGGTGCCGCTGTCGCTGGCCCAGCAGCGGATGTGGGTGCTCAATCAGCTCGATCCGGATTCCCCGGTCTACAACATCCCCATGGTGATCCGCCTCTCCGGTGCGCTCGACGTGCCCGCGCTGCGCCACGCGGTCGAGGACGTGCTGACCCGGCACGAGGTGCTGCGCACCCGGTACCCGGAGTCGGCTCCGGGCGCGCCCGCCTTCCAGGAGATCCTGTCGGTGGCCGATGTGCTGCCCAACGGGCTCGAGGTGGAGCGGGCGAGTGACATCGGCGGCCGCGTCGCCGCACTGGTCGGATCCGGATTCGATGTGGCACAGCAGGTTCCGGTACGGGTGCGGCTGATCACCGGTGACGATCCGGACGACTACCTGCTGGTGCTGGTGGCCCACCACATCTCCGCGGACGGCGCCTCCATGGCCCCGCTCGCCCGAGACCTGATGACCGCGTACCTGGCGCACACCGCGGGCGAGGTTCCGGCCTGGGCGCCGCTCGAGGTTCAGTACGCCGACTACGCGGTGTGGCAGCGTGCGGCCCTGGGCGTCGAAGAGGACGAGACCTCGCTCGCCGCGACCGAGGTGGCGTATTGGCGCCGTCAGCTCGCCGACCTGCCCGATCGCCAGCTGCTCCCGCTGGACCGGCCGCGGCCGGCCGCGTCGTCGGTCCGTGGCCGGCTGCTCGACTTCACGGTGTCGCCGGAGGTGCATGCCCGCCTGAATCGCATCGCGCGCCAGCACAATGCCTCGCTGTTCATGGTGGTGCACGCCGCGGTGGCGGTCTGGCTGTCGCGGCTGTCGGGCAGCAACGACATCGTCCTGGGCACGGCCGTCGCCGGTCGCGGCGAACGCGCCCTCGACGACCTGGTCGGCATGTTCGTCAACACCCTCACCCTGCGGACCGCGGTCGACGCGACCGCCTCGTTCGATGAGCTCGTGGAGCGGGCTCGCGAGACCGACCTGTCGGCCTTCGCGCACGCGGATGTGCCGTTCGAACGCGTCGCCGAGCTGGTGTCCGGGGGCCGGGCGGCCTCGAATCCGCTACTGCAGGTGGCACTGTCGCTGCAGAACACCGAGACCCCGGTGCTGGAACTGCCGGGATTGACGGTGGCGGCGGTCGACACCGGCCTCACCACCGCGAAATTCGATCTGCAGATCAGCGTGGAACCGCGCCCGGGCGTGGACGGCGCGACCGGTGAGCTGGCCGTGATCCTCAACTACGACACCGACCTGTTCGTGGAATCCACCATGGATTCCTTCGGCCGGGCGCTCGAGCGGGTGCTGATCGATGTGGCCTCGGATCCGCACCGGCCGGTCGGTGACCTCGTGCTGCTGGACACCACGGAATCCCTGACAGCGCAGTCGATGTCGCAGTCCGCGCCGGAACCGGCCGGGATCGCGGTACGCGGCGCGGCGCTGGCCCAGGTGCTGACCACCGCCGCCGAGGAGGATCCGGACGGCCCGGCCCTGGTCTGGGGTGAGGACGCGGTCACCTATCAGGAACTCGACGCCCGTTCCTCCCGCCTGGCCCGGCTGCTCATCGCCCGTGGCAGCGGCCCGGGCACGGGTGTGGTCCTGCGGATGAACCGGGGAGTGGACCAGGCGGTCGCGATCTGGGCGGCGCTCAAGGCGGGCACCATGCTGGTCCCGTTCTCCTCGGCCGAGATCCCGGGCCAGGACGTGAAGGTCGGTATCACCGTCGGGAACGCACCCGAGACCGTGCGCGGCATCGACTGGCTGGTGCTCGACGATTCCGAGACCGCGGCGCAGATCGCCGCCGAATCGGCGCGACCGGTCACCTATGCCAACCGGATCCGCGCCTTGCGCGGCGACGACATCGCCTGGACCGCCGGTGACCTGACGCTCACCTACGACGGCCTGGCCGCCGCCGCGGACCGAATCCGTGGTCTGGACTTGACCTTCGAGTCGCGGACCTTCCACCACGGGGCCGCGGACTCGGGCACCGCGGTGATCGAACTCGTCGCCGTGGGCGCGGTGGGCGCCTCGGCCGTGCTGGTCGACGGCGCCGCCGATCTCTCGGCGGCACTGGCCGACGAGTGGGTCACCCACGTGTTCGCCGCCGCCGATCGCCTCGGTGAGCTGAATCCCGCACCGCTCGAAGATCTCCGGGCACTGATCCTCGACGGTCCGGCAGCCGCCGCCGAGGCGTGGTCGGACATCGACACCGTGCTCATCGTGCCGGAGTAAGCGCTCGTCACGCCCGGCCCACCGGGGCCGGGCGTGAAGGCACCTCGAGTTCGGGGCGCCGGACCCGCCGCGCGCGGCTATGCTGTGCCGATTCGCCCGGTCCATGCTGTCCCGCAGGTCCGGGCAGTCGAAGGAATTTCGACGTGAACGGCCTGCCGGACCTGCGAGGTGAACGACTCAGATGGATGCGACTCACGGGTTGTTCGGCGCTGTCCGGCATCGCGATTCGGACGCGCCGTTCCTCGGTCGAATGCTCACCGCCGCGGCGGCGGCCGCGGGGGACGCGGTGGCCGTCCGCATCAGCCCCGGCGGGCGCCTCGCCGGCGGAATCGACATCACCTACCGCGAACTCGACGAGCGGTCCTCACGACTCGCCCGCGAGCTCATCGCGGTGAGCGTCGGTCCCGGTGACATCGTCGCGGTGGGCATACCGCACTCGGTGGAATCGGTGCTGGCCATGTGGGCGATCGCGAAAACCGGCGGCGCCTACCTGCCGTTCGATCCGACCTGGCCCGCTGATCGGATCGCGCGGCTGCTCACCGACTCCACCGCGAAATTCGGTGTCACCCAGGCGATCTACCGGGCGGCGCTGGGCACCGGCGCCTACTGGGTCGAACTCGACGATCCCGCCCGCGCCGACCGCATCGACGCCCGCTCCGCCCAGCCCGTCGCCGATGACGACCGCATCCGGCCGCTGAACGAACACTACCTGGCCTATCTCAGCTACACCCCCGGCGCCACCGGTGACCTCGAGCGCATGGCGGTCACCCACGCCGGGCTGGCCGAGCGCCGCGAAAGCCTCACCGTCACCGGGGATGTCGAGGAGCTGCTCCATACCTTCATCACCGGGGCGACCCTGCGGATATCGCCGCCGGCGCAGATGCGGCCACCGCTGGTCGCCGGGCCGCTGCCGGCCCGGGTGCCGTTGTCGCAAGTGCAGCACCGGATCTGGATGCGCAATCAGGCCGACCCGGAATCCCCGGCCGACAACCTTCCGATCGTGCTCCGGCTCACCGGCGATCTCGACGTGGTCGCGCTGCGGCACGCCTGCGAGGATGTGCTGACCCGCCACGAGGCGCTGTGCACCCGCTACCCGGCATCCGGTCCCGGCGGCGCGCCCTACCAGGAGGTGCTGCCGACTGCCGGGGCGCTGCCCGAACGGCTCGAGGTGGAGCGGGCCCACGATATCGGCGTCCGGGTGCGCGCTCTCGCTCATGCCGGATTCGATGTGGCACAGCGGGCTCCGATTCGCCTGTGCCTGCTCACCGGAGACGCGCCCCACGACTATCTGCTCACCCTGGTCACCCACCGCATCGCCGCCGACTCGACCTCGGTGGCGCTGCTGGCCGGTGATCTGATGGCCGCCTATCGGTCTCGCGTCGCCGGCGCCGCGCCCGGGTGGACGCCGCTACCCCTGCGGTACGCCGATTTCGCGGTATGGCAGCAGGCCATGATCGGCACCGATACCGACCGGAACTCCATCGCCGCAGCGCAATTGGCGTATTGGCGGGAGCGGCTGGCCGCGCCGCCCGCGCGCCCCGCCCGTCGACAACACAACACTACACGAC
>NZ_JBSGCY010000223.1:0-6987 GCF_053602115.1 Nocardia sp. NPDC004582
GTCACCACGACCCGTGCGCCGCGGCGGGCCAGTGCTTTCGCCAGTTCGAAGCCGACGCCGCGGCCGCCGCCGGAGATGAGCACGCGGTCCTCGGGACCGATGGCGCCGGCGTGGTCCTCGGGCAGCCGCAGCGGCGCGCCGCGCAGGGCGAGGACGTGTCGGATCCCGTCGCGATAACCGACTTCGAGGTCGTGCCAGTCGCCGGTCTCGGCGCAGACGGCCTCGACGGTCAGCGTCGCGTCGGCGCGGTCCAGATCGACGGCTTTGACCGCGACGGTGGGCAATTCGATCGGCAGCGTCTTGGCGACGCCGGTCCACGCCCCGCTCAGCGGCTGCTCGGCGACGTGGCCCGAGCGGCCGAACAAGCCGTCCTGATGCCCGACCGCCAGGTAGAAGCGGCGTGCCACAGCGGATTCGGCCTGCCAGGCGGGGTAGACGAGTTTGATCGCCGCGACCGTGCGGGCATACGCCTCACGCCAGCCGTTGTCGCCGAGGGTGTATCGGGCGGCTCCCATCAACCCGAGATCGATGATCCCGTCCCAGCAGTCGGCGTGCGCGGCCGCCGCCGCGAGTTCGTCGCGCCCGGTCGCGGTGTGCACGGTGATGCCGCAGTCGCGCAGCCCGGCCGCGACCTGGTGGGTGAACTCGTTCGGAAGGCCCAGCAGCAGCACGGTTCCGCCGAACAGTTGATCGTGGTTCGGGCGGAGCAGTGGTCGTGGGATCGGTTCGGTGACATACCGGTCGACCGGGCGGGCGAAGTCGACGCCGTCGTAGGCGAGCAGGTTCGGGCGGACCGCGGGTTCGTCCTCGGCGGGCGCGGTCGTCGGCGCGGCGGGCGGGACCGGCACGGAAACCGTTGGCGGCCGGGTCCGTTCGTGCTCGGCCGCGGACCGGAATTCGCCGGTGCCGCGGTGGACGTAGCCGATGACGTCCCCGGCCAGGTCCGCCATCCGCAGCACCATGCGGCCGTCGGCGGTGGTGACCGCCGCCCAGTCGTTGGTGTAGCGCTTCGCCCCGCGCCGAGGCGGACGGGCGTGCAGGGTCAGATCCCCGTCGCTGACGGCGAAGTCGTTGAGCCCGCCGTAGATGTCGATGCGTCCGATCGAGCGCGGCACCACGATGGCGCTCCAGTCGTCGCCGGTCGCGGCGACGGCGCCCTGGGCGACGGCATCGCACAGGACGGCGGGCACCAGCGCATCGGAGAACCAGCGCCCCAGGCGTTCCCGGTTCAGCCGCAGGGCCGCGCGGTTGCCCGCCGATCCGACCGTGATGTGCGAGAACGCCGCGAAGACTCCGCCCAGGCGGGCGAAGGGGCTGTCGACCTGGTACGGATTGGCCAGTTCGACGCCGTCGGTCGGGTCGGGCAGCAGGCGGGGGTCCGGCCGGGGGCAGGCGGGCGCGGAATCACGCAGGATGACGCGCATGCTCGCGTGCGGTTTGTCGGTGGCCAGTACCGTGCCGTCGGGTGCGATGAGGTCGGAGACGATCGCGACGTCGACCACCGAGCGGCCCTCGGCGCCGGGCTCGTGGGTGACGAGTTCGGCGACCAGCTTCTTGCGTTCGGGCCGGGCCGAGGTGCGGTACACGCGCACGAATCGGTCGAAGGCCAAGTCCTCGAACGCGACCGGGACCCGGCCGGGCACGAGTTCGGCGGCGGCCTCGGCGGCCATCTCGGTGAGGACCAGGCCCGGCATGGTCGGGTGGCCCTGGATGAGGTGGTCCTCGAGATAGCCGTCGCGGCCGAGTTCGAGATCGCGGTGGATCACGAGCCGGTCGGGCGCGCGCTCGGCGATTTCGTCGACGAAGAAGCGGGGTCCCCGGGCCTTCGGTTCGGTGTGGACGGGCTCCCACAGCGCCCGCACGCCGGGCCGGTCGCGTTCGATGGCCGCCCGTTCGGTCGCGCCCAGGAAGACCGGGCATACCCCGGTTTCGGGCGCGCCGAGTTCACCGAGCAGATGCGCGATGCCCTCGACGGCGGGCATCGGGGCCATATCGGCGTTGGCGTCGAGCACCCGGGCGTACGCCGCTTCGGTGCTGCGCCCGGCGTCACCCCACAGTCCCCACGCGAAGGTGGTTTCCGCGCCGCCGCGTGCGGCCTCGAATCCGCCGCTGCTGAGCAGGAAGGCGTTGCCGGAGGCGTAGTCGGCCTCGCCGCGCACGCCCAGCACGGCGGCGATGGAACTGGTGTTGATCCAGCGGCGCGGCGGATGTGCGGCGAACGCGGTCTTCAGATTGCGATACGAGCGCACCTTCAGGTCGCGCACCGCGCGAAAGTCGCTGAGCCGCTTGTTCTCCAGGTCCGCGGTGCGATTGACGCCCGCGAGGTGGAACAGCAGATCGACGCGCGGCCCCGACAGCCGGTACACCTCGGCGGCCAGCCGGGTGACCGCCTCGGCGTCGGTGACGTCGCACGGGTGGTAGTGCACCCGGCCCGCGCCCGCATGCCGTTCCAGTTCGCGCAGTTTGTCCCGGATCGCGCGGGCGTGCCCGAGCCGGGTCAGCTCGGCGTTGGCCGCCGCCACGCCGCCGGGGCGGCCGACGGCCTCCCGCAACAGTTTCCGGCGTCGTTCGCCGTGCGCGGCGTCGTCCTCGGTGAGCGCGTCCGCGTCGAAGCGCGACAGATCCGTGGAGCCCACGATGTGCAGGATCGGCCGGTAGCGTTCGGCGAGCGCCAGCATCATGGCCATGCCGATCCCGCGGCTCGCGCCCGCGCCGACGATGACCGCGTCGGCCGGGAGGTCGAGCGGGGGAGCGGAGGCCGGCAGCGGCTCGGGGCGGGTGCGTTCCACCAGCCGGATGCCGGTGGCGCGCACCGTGACCGGCAGCGGGCGCGCCACCCCGCTCTCCTGTTCCAGCAGGGCGATGCCGGGACCGGCGTCGTGCTCGTCGGTCAGCAGGACGAGGGTGTCGACCGCCGCGAAGTGCGGTTCGGTGGTGAGCGCCTTTCCCAGTCCGGTGAACAATCCGGCGTACGGGTGCGGGTGTCCGGTGGCGTCGGCGCCGCCGAGGATCAGCATCTGATAGGTCGCCGGATGGGTGGAGCGGGCGGCGAGGAACGCGGCCTCGTGCCCGGTCATGATCGTGTCGTCACCGACCGTGGCCCAGTCGTGGACCGGGTCGAGGCGCACGATCACCCGCACGTGGGCCGGATCCAGGGCGGTCAGCGCGGTCGCGAGAGCTGTTTCGTCATGCGCGATCTCGCTGGTCCCGCCGTCCGCGGTCAGCAGCCAGCCGGCGCCGTGCGGGCGCAGGACGGCGGTGTCGGAGGCGAGACGCCCGGCGTCGAGTTCGATATCGCCCGCCACCACGACCAGGGTGCGCGGTGGTGCGAACGGCACCCCGGCTCCGGTCTCGACGGCTGTTTCGGGCTCGTAGGTGAGCAGGTGCCGATCGAGCACGTTCGGCGGACTCGCGGCCACCTGCTCGGGAGCGGCCTCGAGGTGCGCGGCGGGCGCCCCGACCGGTTCGGCACCATCGGCGACCCGTTCGAGCCGCAGCGTCAGTGGGGGCCGCCCGGCGCCCGCGGACCGGGTGATCCGCGCCGATTTCGCGGTGCCGGTGAGGAATTCGATCAGTTCGAGAGCGCCCTCGGCGCCCAGCAGCCGGACCTGGTCCGGACGACGTCGGGATGTCATGCGGGTGCTCCGATCGAGGTTTCCAGGCGGGTGAGAATGTCGAGTCCGGCGGTGCGGGCGACGGATTCGCGGGTGACGGCGAACAGGTAGGCGCCCTCGGCGACCGGGCGGGCGTCGCCGCCGCGGACTTCCGAGGACCAGGCGGGGGAGGCGTTGGCGCTCATGCCGGCGACGAGCGCCAGATCCAGGTCACCCGAGCGCAGGTAGTCCTCCGCGGTCTGGAAGACCTGCAGTAGTGCGGTTTCGCCGGTGTCCACCAGCAGGTTCAGGCCACGCAGGTCGAAATAGTTGCAGATGCGGGAGGCGATCAGGTTGGGCATGGCGCCGGGGTAGGAGTCGGCGGTCAGCGGTGGCGCGGAGTTCTCCACGGCCTGCCGGAACTCCTCGAGGAATCGGGGGATGCCGGGAATCGGCGCCGCGGCCAGCACATCGGCGATGTCGTCGAGATGGGTGCGCAGCACGATGCCGCCCATCGCCTGGGTCTGCCCCATGAAACCGACGATCACGCCGGTGGTGTCGCGGTGGGCGGAGCAGAATTCGAGCACCCGCGCCGGGAGCGCGTGCACACACTGGATGGCCAGCAGCTGCGAACGGTCGAGTGAGCGCACCAGTTTCGGTGGCATCCGCACGGATTCGAACGGCGGCGCGGGGAACTGCTCACCGTAGTCGAGGTCATCGGGTTCGCACTTCGACCAGCCGACGATGACCAGCGGATCGCCGGAGTGGTCGGGACGCTCCGGCGGGGCCGGAAACGCGTGCCGCGGTAGATATTCCGACACGATGACGGTGGCGTTGGTGCCGCCGAAACCGAAGCCCGACACCGCGCCTATCCGGGGAGTCTCGACCCGGCCCGGTCCCACCGGACGCGGCCAGGCCGCCGGCTCGCGTGGCACGGTGAGACGCGACGCGTGCTCGGCGACCTTGTCCCGCAGCCGGGTGAATCGAGGCTGCGCGGGAATGTGCCCGTGCCGCATGGTCAGCAGCAGATGGATCAGCGACAGCGCCCCGGCCGCCCACCCGGTGTGCCCGATGATCGACTTGTTCGCCACCACCGGCACCGGACGCTCCCCGGCGTAGACCTGCGCGATGCCCAGCAGTTCGGCGTTGTCGCCCGCGGGCGTGCCGGTCGCGTGGGCGATGACCAGTCCGACATCGCCGGCGTCGATGCCGGAGTCGGCCAGCGCGCGCCGCGCGGCGGCCACCTGGCCCGGGGTGGAGGGCGCGTTGATGGCCTTGCCCTTGCCGTCCGCGGACAGCCCGATCCCGGAGATGACACCGAGCACCTGGTCGCCGTCGGCCAGGGCGCGCGAGAGCCGTTTGAGCACCAGAATGCCCGCGCCGTCGGCGAACAGGACACCGTCGGACGTCTCGTCCAGGGCCCGGATCTCACCGGTCGGCGAGAGTCCGCCCAGTTGCGCGAACGCCACCATGTTCGCGACCCGCTGAGCGTGTGAGCCGCCGCAGACCGCGATGTCGGCGCGGCCCTCGCGCAGGTCGCGCACCGCGCGGTCGAGGGCGTACAGCGACGACGAGCACGCGGTGTCGACCACGAAGACGGGCGTGGCGGCGGGCAGGATGCCGTCGATGGCGTCCGCGGCGATGTCGTGCGGTAGGGTGCGGGTGGTCGCCGCCCGCGGAAATCGTTTCAGCAGCGCGTCTTTCACGGTCCGCAGCTGGTCCTCGGTCATGGTGCCGCTGTCGGTGAGGGCGAGCAGGACCGATTCGACGAGGAAATGCTCACCGCGGTGCTGGCTGCCGTCGCAGGTGAGCCCGACGCTCATGGTGTAGCGGTCCTCGGCGCGGCGGGTGACCGATTCGAGGGCCTGATACAGGCTGTGCCGCAACCACAGGGTGTTGAAATCGCGTTCCCCGCCGTCGGGTTCGGCGGCCAGGGCGGGATGCGGCCGGAAGTCCTGAATGATGCCGCTCACCGGCTGGTAGCCCTTGTCGGGGACGTCGCGGCGGCCGGGTGTGAACGCCGAGGTCTGCCAGCGGTCGGGGGTGGCCTCGCTGAACAGGGCCGGGCCATCGCACAGCACCTGCCAGAATTCGTCGGGACTGTTGACACCCGGTGCGGCCAAGCCCATTCCGACCACCACGATCGGGTCGTGACCGAGTGCGGCTCCGGAGTCCGGGGTGGCGGGCGTGCTCGCCGCCACCCCGGTCGACGCCGTCGTGGCGGGCGGTTCGGGTGTGATCGCTCCTTCCCGTCCGCGGCCGAAGGCGCCCAGCGGCAGTCCGAGCCCGCCGTCGGCGGTCACCGTCTGCCCGGTCATCCACACCGACCGATCCGAGGCGAGAAAGCCGACCACCTCGGCGATCTCGTCGGCCTGCCCGAGCCTGCCGAACGGCGTGCGGTCGGCCATCACGGCGGCGAAACCGCTGCTGTCGGGGAACATTCGCGCCCCCGGAGTGTCCAGCAGGCCGCCGGAGGCGGTGTTGACCCGGATGCCGTCGGCGGCGAATTCGACGGCGAGGTAGCGGGTCAGGCTCTCCAGCGCGGCCTTGGACAGGCCGATGGCCAGGTAGTCGCGCAGCACCCGGGTCGATCCGATCGAGGACAGGTTGACGATCGATCCGCCGCCGCTCGCCGTCATCAGCGCCCGCGCCGCCTGCGAACACCGCAGCGGCCCTTTGACATTGATGTTCCAGGTGCGGTCGATATCGTCCTCGGTCAGCGTGGCGGCGCTGCCGAACAGGCCCAGCGCGGCATTGTTCACCAGCACGTCCAGCCGCCCCGACGTCGCGCCGATCTCGGCGATCATGCGCTCCACGTGATCGGGTTTGCCGACCGAGCCGCGCAGCACCCGCACATCGTGCCCGGCGGCGGTCAGCCGCTCGGCCTGCTGCTTTCCGGCCGCGAACGAGTGGAAGCAGTTCAGATAGACCGTGGCGCCGCGCTGGGCCAGCAGACCCACCACGGCACTGCCCACGCCACCGGCGCCACCGGTGACCAGCGCGACCTTTCCGGCTAGTTCGCCCTGGGCGGTCATCAGACGGCCCGCGCCAGGTCTCGGGAACCGGCGGCGGCCAGCACATAGTCGGCGATCTTGCCGAGGGTGTCGAAATCGACCGTGCGGATGGAGGAATCAGGCTCGGGCAGGCCGAACAGCAGGCGGGCGCGGCCCATCAGGTCGGTCTGGCGGATGGAGTCGACACCCAGGTCGGCTTCCAGCAACGCGTCCTCCTCGAGCACCTCGATGGGGTATTCGAGGGCCTCCGCGTACATTTCGCGCAAGGTGGTCAGGACCTGGGTGCGGTCGAGAGCGCCCTGGGCGGGAGCCGCGGCCGGCGGTGCGGGCACGTGGGGCGCGGCGTGGGTGACGGCCGCGACAGCGGCGGGAGCTGGGAC